>JALZKG010000069.1 GCA_030859365.1 Gemmatimonadota bacterium | reverse complement strand
CTGTCCAACCTGCAGCGGCAGATCCTCCACCGGACCCCGGACGTGGGCCGCCCGAAGACGGAATCGGCGGGCGAGCGGCTCGGGATGATCAACCCGCACGTCCGGGTGGAGAAGCACCCCGTCCGCTTCGGCGCGGCGAACGCGCGGGAGCTGGTGCGCGGCTACGAGATCGTGGTGGACGGCACCGACAACTTCCCGGCCCGCTACCTGATCAACGACGCCTGCGTGCTGGAGCGGCGTCCGCTGGTGCACGGCGCGATCCTCCGCTGGGAGGGGCAGGCGTCGGTGTTCGCCACGGCCAAAGGACCGTGCTACCGCTGTCTCTTCCCGGAGCCGCCGGAGCCGGGCTCCATCCCGAGCTGCTCAGAGGCCGGGGTGCTCGGGGTGCTGCCGGGGATCATCGGCAGCATCCAGGCGGCGGAGGTCGTCAAGCTGCTGCTCGGCGCCGGGCAGACGCTCGTGGGGCGTCTGCTGCTCTTCGACGCGCTCGCGATGACCTTTCGGGAGATGCGCCTGCCACGAAACCCCGCATGCACCGCGTGCGGCGACCGTCCGTCCATCCGGGAGCCGGCGGAGGCGGCGGGTGCCTGCACCGCTCCCTCACCTGCGCCATCCGCCGTGGACCCCGGCGCCGTTCCGGAGATCACCCCCACCGAGCTGCACGCCCGCCTGGAGCGGGGGGAATCGCTCGCCGTCGTCGACGTGCGCGAGCCGTGGGAGTGGGAGATCGGCAACCTGGCGGCGCACGGCGCGCGGCTGATCCCGATGAACGAGGTGCCGGAGCGGCTGGACGAGATTCCGCGGGACCGGCCCGTGGTGCTCCAGTGTCGCTCCGGGGTGCGGAGCGCACGGGTGCTCGACTTTCTGCGGGAGAACGGCTTCACCGACGTGCACAACCTGGCCGGGGGAATCCTCGCCTGGTCCGAGCAGGTGGATCCTTCCGTCCCCAAGTACTGAGCCGCCCCCACGGAGCGGCGCCGTGAGCGCCGCGCTGATCCCGATCCTGGCGGTCGCGGGAGCGTACCTGGCGGCGCATTGTCCCGGCCCGCCCCGCGGCGTAGATTCGCCGGAGCAGCATGCGTTCGGCGGGCGCCTCCCCCGGGCGGCCTGCTCCATCCCCTCCGCTCCCCGGGCCGTTTCGTTCCGGCCCCGGAAACCCCGAACCCGATGGCTGTCTTCCCCCGGCCGCAGCGCCTGAAAAAGGAGCTGACGCTCTTCGACGTCTACGCCATCAGCACGGGCGCGATGTTCAGCTCGGGCTTCTTTCTGCTGCCGGGGCTGGCGGCGGCGAAGACGGGTCCCTCGGTGGTGCTGGCCTACCTGCTGGCGGGGGTCTTCATCCTGCCGGCGATGTTCAGCGTGGCGGAGCTGGCAACGGCGATGCCGCGTGCCGGCGGGGCGTACTACTTCCTGGACCGCGCCCTGGGCCCGATGGTAGGTACGGTGGGCGGACTGGGAACCTGGCTCGCGCTGGTGCTGAAGAGCGCCTTCGCCCTGATCGGGATCGGGGCATACCTGGGCATCTTCTACGACGTGCCGATCAAGCCGGTCGCCGTCGCCCTCACGCTGGTCTTCGCCGCCGTGAACGTGTTGGGCACAAAGGAGACCGGCGGGCTGCAGCGCCTGCTGGTGACGGTGCTGGTGGTGATCCTCGCATTTTTCATCGTCCAGGGCACGGTGGCGGTGTTCACGCCCGGCGTGGGCGCCCCGCTCCGCGAGCGCTTCGTTCCCTTTCTCGCCTTCGGGCCGCGGGGATTGTTCGCCACCATCGGCTTCGTGTTCGTCTCCTACGCGGGGCTCACCAAGGTGGCGAGCGTCGCCGAGGAGGTGCGCGACCCGGACCGCAACATCCCGCTGGGGATGATGCTGTCGCTGCTGACCGCGACCGCGATCTACGTGATCGGGGTCTTCATCATGGTCTCGGTGCTCGACCCGGCGGAGCTCCGCTCCGACCTGACGCCGGTGGCTACGGCGGCGCAGGCGTTCTTCGGCTGGCTCCCGGGAGAGACGGGGCTGGTGCTGATCGTGGTGGCGGCGATCGCCGCCTTCGCCTCCACCGGCAACGCGGGGATCATGTCCGCCTCGCGCTACCCGCTGGCGATGGCGCGCGACCGCCTGCTCTGGGAGCGCTTCGCCGAGATCGGCCGGATGGGTACCCCCACCCGCGCGATCATGGCCACCGCCGCGCTGATGGTGTTCGTGATCCTGGCGCTCGACATCGAGGGCGTGGCAAAGCTCGCGAGCGCCTTCCAGCTGCTCCTCTTCGCCCTGCTCAACCTGGCGGTGATCGTGATGCGGGAGAGCCGCATCGAGTCCTACGCTCCCGGCTATCGCTCCCCGCTCTACCCGTGGATGCAGATCTTCGGCTTTCTGACGCCGTTCTGGCTGATTGCGGAGATGGGGGAGCTGGCGATCCTGTTCACCATCGGGCTCGTGGGCGCCTGCATCGGCTGGTACTTCTACTACGCGCGCGGCCGGGTGGTGCGCGAGGGAGCCGTGCTGCACACCTTCGCCCGGATGGGGGAGCGGCGCTCCGAGGGGCTGGACCGGGAGCTGCGCGGCATTCTCAAGGAAAAGGGGTTGCGCGACGAGGACCGCTTCGACGAGGTGGTCGCCCGCGCCGCGGTGATCGACGCGGGGTCCGCCTCCTTTGCGGAGCTTGCGGAGCGGGCGGGGCGGCTGCTCGCCGCGCGCCTCCCCGTTCCGGCCGAAACGCTGGCGGCGGAGTTTCTACGCGGCACCCAGCGGGGTGCTACCCCGGTGTCCCACGGCGTGGCGCTCCCCCACCTGCGGATCGCGGGCGTCGAGCACCCGGAGATGGTGCTGGTCCGCTGCGCCGAAGGGGTGGGCATGGAACCGGGGGAGACGCTGTTCGACGCCCCCGCCGAAGCCGAGCCGATCCGGGCGGTGTTCTTTTTGACCAGCCCCGAGGGGGAGGCGGGGCAGCACCTGCGCTTCCTGGCGCAGATCGCCACCCGGGTGGACGACCCGGAGTTCATGTCGCAGTGGCTGGCCGCCGACGGCGAGGCGCTGAAGCACACCCTGCTGCAGGACGAGCGCGTGCTGCTGCTTCACCTGCGCCCCGGCTCGGCGGCGGACCCGCTGATCGGCCGGAGCGTCCGCGATCTGCGGATCCCGGAAGGGACGCTGATCGCGCTGGTCCGCCGGGAGGGCGGCGCCCTGGTGCCGCGGGGGGGCACGATGCTGCGCGAGGGAGATCGGCTCACCGTGATCGGCGACCCGGCCGGGATCGCCGAACTGGCGGAGCGCTTCGGCGAGGGCCGCCCCCCTTCCGCGTCCTGAACGGAATCCCCGCACCCGAGCCGATGCACATCCAGTTTCCCTTCCAGGATCCCGTCCTGATCGTCGCCCTGGCGATGATGATCTTTCTGGTGGTCCCGCTGGTGTTCGAGCGCCTCCGGGTGCCGGGGATCATCGGGCTGATCGTGGCGGGTGCGGCGGTGGGGCCGAACGCGGCCGGGCTGCTGGCCCGCGACGCCACCATCGTGCTGCTGGGCACGGTGGGACTGCTGTACCTGGTATTTCTGGCGGGTCTGGAGCTGGACCTGAATCAGTTCGCCGAATACCGCCGACAAAGCCTGATCTTCGGCGCGATCTCCTTCACCCTCCCCATGCTGCTCGCGGTCGGGGTGATGCCGCTGCTGGGGTACGGGATGGCGGCGTCGCTGCTGCTCGGCTCCATCATCGGCTCGCACACGCTGCTCGCGTATCCGATCGCAAGCCGGCTGGGACTCGCCAAGAACCTCGCCGTCACCGCGGTGGTCGGCGGCACCCTCGTCACCGACACCCTCGCGCTGGCGGTGCTCGCCGTCATCTCGGGATCGGTGGACGGAGGGCTGGGGGCGGCGTTCTGGGCCCGCCTCGTGGGGGTGCTGGG
>JALZKG010000088.1 GCA_030859365.1 Gemmatimonadota bacterium | reverse complement strand
CCAGCCCCTTGCTCGCCTGAATCCGCGTGATCGCCGCCGTCAACGTCGTCTTGCCATGATCCACGTGCCCGATCGTGCCCACGTTTACGTGCGGCTTCGTGCGCTCAAACTTGGCCTTGGCCATTGGTTTGGACCTCTCGTACAGGTTGAGAAAATCGGCTTGCTTGATTCCCGGGGCGCACGGCGCCCAAGGAACCTCCTCAGCCGCGGACCTTGGCGATGATTTCTTCCGCCTTGGACCTCGGAACTTCTTCGTAGTGCGCGAACTGCATGGAGTACACGGCCCGGCCCTGGCTCATGGAGCGCAACGTCGTCGAGTACCCGAACATTTCGGAGAGCGGCACCTGCGCATCGATCACCTGCGCCTCACCGCGCTGGTTCATTCCCGCGATTTTGCCGCGGCGGGACGACAGGTCACCGATCACGTCGCCCATGTAATCGCCGGGGGTGACCACCTCCACGTCCATCATGGGCTCGAGCAGCACCGGCCCGGCGCGGCGGCAACCCTCCTTGAGCGCCATGGAGCCGGCGATCTTGAACGCCATCTCCGACGAGTCGACATCGTGGTACGAGCCGAAGACCAGCTGCACCTTCACGTCCACCATCGGGTAGCCGGCGAGAACGCCGTTCTCCATCGCCTCCCGCATCCCCTGCTCGGAGGGCTTGATGTACTCGCGGGGGATCACGCCGCCGACGATCTTGTCCTCGAAGACGAAACCCTGCCCCGGCTCCGCCGGCCCGATGTTGATCACCACGTGCCCGTACTGGCCGCGACCACCGGACTGGCGGACGAACTTGCCCTCGACGTTCTGCACCGACTTGCGGATGGTCTCACGGTAGGCCACCTGCGGGCGGCCGACGTTGGCGTCCACCTTGAACTCGCGGAGCATCCGGTCGACCAGGATCTCCAGGTGGAGCTCGCCCATCCCGGAGATGATCGTTTGCCCGGTCTCGGCGTCGGTGTGGACGCGGAAAGTCGGGTCCTCGTCGGAGAGCTTGTTGAGCGCCTCGCCCATCTTGTCCTGGTCGACCTTGGTCTTCGGCTCGATCGCGACCGAGATCACCGGCTCCGGGAAGGTCATCGACTCCAAGATGACCTGCTTGTTGGGGTCCGACAGGGTGTCCCCGGTGGTGGTGTCCTTGAGACCGATCGCGGCGGCGATGTCGCCGGCACGAACCTCGGCGATCTCCTCGCGCTTGTTCGCGTGCATCTGCAGGATACGGCCGATCCGCTCCCGCTTCCCCTTGGTCGTGTTCAGCACGTAGGAGCCGGACTCCAGCGTCCCCGAGTAGACCCGGAAGAAGGTCAGCTTACCCACGAACGGGTCGTTGGCGATCTTGAACGCGAGCGCGGAGAAGGGCTCCGCGTCGTCCGCGTGGCGCTCGACAAGCACCTCGACGTCGTCGACGTCGTGGCCGTTGATCGCCGGGATGTCCAGCGGCGAAGGAAGGAAGTCCACCACCCCGTCGAGCAGCTGCTGTACGCCCTTGTTCTTGAAGGCCGAGCCGCAGAGCACCGGCGTCATGGAGTTGGCGATGGTGGCCGCCCGGATGGCGTGGCGAAGCTCCTCTTCGGAGATCTCCTCGCCCTCGAGGTACTTCTCCATCAGGGAGTCGTCGTGCTCGACAGCCGCTTCTACCAGGTTGGTACGCAGCTCCTCCACGCGGCCCTGCAGCTCCGCGCGAACCGGCTGCTCCGACCAGTTCTTGCCCAGCGTCGCATCATCGTAGATCAGCTCCACCCGGCGTACGATGTCCACCACCCCGACAAAGCTTTCGCCCTCGCCGATCGGCAGCTGGACCGGGTGCGGATTCGCCCCGAGACGCTCGCGGATCATTCCGACGGCGCGGTCGAAGTCGGTGCCGATCCGGTCCATCTTGTTGATAAAGCAGATTCGCGGCACGCCGTACTTGTCTGCCTGGCGCCACACCGTCTCCGACTGGGGCTCTACGCCGGACACGGCATCGAACACCGCACAGGCGCCGTCGAGCACCCGGAGGCTGCGCTCCACCTCGACGGTGAAGTCCACGTGCCCCGGAGTGTCGATGATGTTGATCCGGTGTGCGGTGCCGAAGCGGTCCCACTGGCAGGTGGTGGCGGCGGAGGTGATGGTGATCCCCCGCTCCTGCTCCTGCTCCATCCAGTCCATGGTGGCCGCACCGTCGTGCACCTCACCGATCTTGTGCGTACGTCCTGTATAGTACAGGATGCGCTCGGTGGTCGTGGTCTTGCCGGCGTCGATGTGCGCCATGATGCCGATGTTGCGCAGCTTGTCGAGCGGTGTGTTGCGGGCCATGTACGGTTCTGTCTATCGGATGCAGAGATGCGGCGGCGGACACACGACGTGTCCGCGCCGCACAGCTGTCTTGATCGTGGAGGCGTGCTACCAGCGGTAGTGAGCGAACGCCTTGTTCGCATCGGCCATCCGATGCGTATCGTCTTTTTTCTTGATCGTCGCGCCTTCATTGCGGCTGGCCGCGAGCACCTCCGCAGCGAGCCGGTCCGCCATTGTCTTTTCACCGCGAGCCCGGGCGTAGCCGACGAGCCAGCGCATGGCGAGCGCGGTACGGCGCTCCGGGCGCACCTCGACCGGCACCTGGTAGGTCGCACCGCCGACACGGCGGGACTTCACCTCCAGAACCGGCTTTGCGTTGTTTAGCGCCTGCGTGAAGACGGCGTCTCCCGGTTGGCCACTGCGCTCTTCCACCATCTTCATGGCGTCATAGAAGATGCCTTCGGCAACCGACTTCTTGCCATCGAGCATCAGGGTGTTCACGAACTTGGTCACGCTCTGCGACCCGTAGATTGGATCCGGAGTGACCGGGCGCTTCACGGCACGATTGCGACGGCTCATGACTTATTTCTTCCCTTTGCCTGGAGCGCCCTTGCCGGCAGCCTGTCCGGCCTTGGGCTTCTTGGCGCCGTATTTGGAGCGCCCCTGACGCCGGTCGTTCACACCCGACGCGTCCAGAGTGCCGCGGATGATGTGATAGCGCACCCCCGGCAGGTCCTTTACGCGGCCCCCGCGGATCAGCACGATCGAGTGCTCCTGGAGGTTGTGCCCCTCGCCCGGTATGTACGCGGTTACCTCGAACCCGTTGGTCAGCCGGACGCGAGCTACCTTGCGAAGCGCCGAATTCGGCTTCTTCGGGGTGGTCGTGTATACGCGGGTGCAGACGCCGCGCTTCTGCGGGTTGTTCCGCATGGCGGGCGACTTGCTCTTCTTTTCCAGCGTTTCGCGTCCCTTGCGGACCAACTGGTTGATCGTCGGCATGTCGGAAAAACTCAGGGTAATGAACGAAAATAAGGGCGAGGATGCCCATGGCTCCCCGCCGCCGCCAGCCTTCGACGGACAGACCGAAGAAAGTATCGAAGTCGCGCTCGGGTGTCAAGGTGAGCCCCGGCCGTCCTCTCCACGCACAAAGCGGCTCCGGTTTCCCGGAGCCGCTTTGTGCGTGTGTGGTCGGCGCGCGGCTAGGTCGGCCCGACCACCTCCGTCTCCGGCACCTCGACTGCGGCTGGCTGCTCCGCGTCGCCGCCGACCCCGAAATCGACGTCCTGGTAGCGAAAGATCCCCGTCCCGGCCGGGATCAGATGTCCGATGATGATGTTTTCCTTCAGCCCCGTGAGGTCGTCCCGCGCGCCACGGATGGCGGCGTCGGTCAGCACCCGGGTGGTCTCCTGGAAGGAGGCCGCGCTGATAAAGGACTGCGTGGTGAGCGATGCCTTGGTGATGCCGAGCAGCAGCGGCTCGCTCCCCGCCGGTGCGCTCCCTCCCTCGACCGCACGGCCGTTGGCGTCCAGGAACACCGCGCGATCCACCGTCTCACCTTCCAGGAAGGCCGTTTCACCCGGCTCGGTGATGCGGATCTTCTGGAGCATCTGGCGGACGATCACACCAATGTGCTTGTCGTTGATCTTCACGCCCTGCAGACGATACACCTCCTGGACCTCGTTGAGCAGGTACTCCTGCACCGCGCGCGGCCCCTTGATCTTGAGGATGTCGTGCGGATTGACCGGCCCCTCCGAGAGGCGGTCGCCGGCGCGCACGAAGTCGCCCTGATGCACCCGGAGGTGCTTGCCGACCGGAACGTCGTACACCCCTTCGTCGCCCGTCTCCGGGATGATGATCACCTCGCGCTTGCCGCGTTTGATGTCGCCGAAGCGCACCGTCCCGTCGATCTCGGTGATCACCGCCGGGTCCTTGGGCTTGCGCGCCTCGAACAGCTCGGCGATGCGCGGCAGACCCCCCGTGATGTCGCGCGTCTTGTAGGCTTCGCGCGCGATCTTCGCCAGGGTTGCACCCGGCCGGATCTGGTCCGCGTCTCGCACCGTGAGCTGGGCACCCACGGGGATGATGAACTCGCGCACCTTGACGCCGTTCTCGTCGATGATCTCGATCATCGGGTGAAGCTTCTTGCCACGGTCCTCGATCACCACCATCTGCCGGCGGCCGGTGGACTCGTCGAACTCCTCCCGGACCGTCTCCTCCTCGACGATGTCGATGAAGCGCACGGTTCCGCCGAAGTCGGCGACGATCGGCTCCGAATACGGGTCCCAGGAGAAGAGCAGGTCACCGACCGCGATCTCCGTCGCATCCTCGAGGGCGAGCGTGGCTCCGTACGGAACCGCCAGCCGCGAGCGAACCGCACCTTCGGGGGTGAGCATCAGAATCTCGCCTTCGCGGGAGGTCACCAGGCGCTGACCTTCCGGGCTGGTGACCGTGGTGATCCGCTCGAACTGCGCGGTTCCCGCCACCTTGCTGCGGCGCTGTGTCTGCGCCGCGATACGGGACGAGGTTCCACCGATGTGGAAGGTGCGCAGCGTGAGCTGCGTTCCCGGCTCGCCGATCGACTGCGCGGCGAGGATCCCCACCGCCTCACCGATGTCCACCATCTCCATGGTGGCCAGGTTGCGCCCGTAGCACATGCGGCAGAGCCCGCGGCGAGACTCGCAGGTGAGCACCGAGCGGATCCGCACCATCGGGATGCCGGCGTCCTCGACCACGTCGGCCGTTTCCTCGTCGATCAGGCCGCCCGCTTCGATGATCAGCTCACCGTCGATCGGATCGAACACATCGTCGAGAGAGACCGACCCCTCGATCCGGTCGCGCAGCGGCTCCACCACGTCGTCTCCCTCCTTGAGCGCGGACACCTCCAGCCCGAGCACGGTGCCGCAGTCCTCTTCCGAGATGGTGACGTCCTGTGCCACGTCCACCAGGCGGCGGGTCAGGTACCCCGCGTCCGCCGTCTTGAGCGCCGTGTCCGCCAGACCCTTGCGGGCGCCGTGGGTGGAGATGAAGTACTCCAGCACGGTGAGCCCCTCGCGGAAGTTGGACTTGATCGGGGACTCGATGATTTCGCCGATCCCGCCCGTCAGCTTCTTCTGCGGCTTCGCCATCAGCCCGCGCATTCCGGCGAGCTGCCGCATCTGGTCGCGCGAGCCACGGGCGCCGGAATTCATCATCATGTACACCGGGTTGAAACCACCGCGCGAGTTCGCGAGCCGGCTCACCATGGCGTCCGCCACGTCGTTGTTGGCGTGAGTCCAGGTGTCGATCACCTTGTTGTAGCGCTCTCCGTTGGAAATCACGCCGTTGTTGTAGGCACGCGTGAAGCGGCCCACGTCCTCGTCGGCCTCCCGGAGGATGGTCTCCTTCTCCGCCGGGATCTGCATGTCCTCGATCCCCACGGACACACCCCCTAGAGTGGAGAAACGGAAGCCGAAATCCTTGAGTGCGTCCAGGAACACCGTGGTGCGTCCGAGGCCCACTGTCCGGTACGCGCTGAAGATCACGTCGCCGAGCTCCTTCTTCCCCATCGTCTTGTTCCAGAAGCCGAGCTCCGGCGGGACGACGGAGTTGAAGATCACCCGTCCGACGATGGTCTGCACCCAGTGCGACTTGCGCGCCTGCCCGTTTTCCTCCTCCATGGCGCTGGGGTCCAGCCAGAAGTACACCGGGGTGTGCAGCTCCACCTGGCCGAGTTCGAACGCCATCTCGACCTCGGCCACCGAGCCGAAGCGACGCACCTGCTCGGCCGGATCCTGCTCCGCGCCCGTCTTCGCGCGGTCGACGGTATCCGCCTGGAAGGCAGCCTCGAAATTTTCGCGCTCCTTGGTCAGCCAGTAGCAGCCGATCACGATGTCCTGCGACGGCGCGGCGATGGGCCGGCCGTTGGAGGGGAGCAGGATGTTGTTGCTCGAAAGCATCAGCACCCGCGCTTCGAGCTGCGCCTCGAAGGAGAGCGGCACGTGTACCGCCATCTGGTCGCCGTCGAAGTCCGCGTTGAAGGCGGCGCAGACGAGCGGGTGGATGCGGATCGCCTTGCCTTCGACCAGCACCGGCTCGAAGGCCTGGATGCCGAGGCGGTGCAGCGTCGGCGCGCGGTTGAGCAGTACGGGGTGGTCGCGGATGATGTCCTCGAGCACCTCGTACACCCGCGGATCGTCGCGCTCCACGATCTTCTTGGCGCGCTTCACCGTCTCCGCCTCGCCACGCTTCTCCAGCTCGTGGATGATGAACGGCTTGAACAGCTCGACCGCCATCGCCTTAGGCAGGCCGCACTGGTGCAGCTTCAGCTCCGGGCCCACCACGATGACCGAACGGCCGGAGTAGTCCACGCGCTTACCCAACAGGTTCTGCCGGAAACGTCCTTGCTTCCCCTTGAGCATGTCGCTGAGCGACTTGAGCGGGCGCTTGCCGCGGCCGCGGATCGCCTTGGAGCGGCGGCCGTTGTCGAAGAGGGCGTCGACTGCCTCCTGCAGCATGCGCTTTTCATTGCGCAGAATCACCTCCGGCGCCCGCATCTCCATCAGCTTACGCAGGCGGTTGTTGCGGTTGATGACGCGCCGGTACAGGTCGTTCAGGTCCGAGGTGGCGAAGCGGCCGCCGTCGAGCGGCACCAGCGGACGCAGGTCCGGCGGGATGACCGGAATCACGTCCATGATCATCCACTCCGGCTTGTTTCGCTCCGAAGGGATCGCGCCCGACGCGCGGATCGCGTCGATCACCTTGAGCCGCTTCAGAACCATCTTCTTGCGGTGCTGGCTCGTCTCATTCGCCACCTGGACCCGCAGATCCTCGGCGAGCCTGTCGACTTCGAGCTGGCCCAGCAGGGTGCGGACCCCCTCCGCGCCGATCGCCGCCTGGAAGTCGGTGTCGCCCTCTTCCCGTGCCTTGTCGCGGATCTGAAGGTACTCCTCCTCCTCCAGCATCTGCGCCAGCTTGACGTCCTGGCTTCCCGGGTGGGTGACCGCGTACCCGGCGTAGTAGATCACCTTTTCCAGGTCGCGTAGCGTCATCCCCAGCAGATAGCCCATCTGCGAGGGAAGGGTTTTAAACATCCAGATGTGCGCTACCGGCACCGCGAGCTCGATGTGGCCCATTCGCTCGCGACGCACCTTGGAGAGGGTGACCTCCACGCCGCACTTGTCGCAGATGTGGCCGCGGAAGCGGATGCGCTTGAACTTGCCGCAGTGGCACTCCCAGTCCTTTACGGGGCCGAAGATGCGCTCGCAGAAGAGCCCGTCCCGCTCCGGCTTGAAGGAGCGATAGTTGATGGTTTCCGGCTTGATCACCTCGCCGAAGCTCCACCCGCGGATTTCTGCCGGGGAGGCGATCTTGACCTGGATGAAGTTGAAGTCCTGAGAGCGCGTTTCGCGGGCGCGGGGAAAATCGATCATACCTGTGTCCCCTTCATGCTAGGTGATGGGAGAGCGGCGCGGGGCACGCCCCGCCCTCCTCGAAAAGTTCTTCAGCTTCCGAGCGTGACGCTGATTCCAAGCGCCTGCAGCTCCTTGACGAGAACGTTGAAGCTCTCGGGTAGCCCTGGCTCGGGCAGGTTTTCACCCTTGACGATCGCCTCGTAGACGCGAGAACGGCCGTTGACATCGTCCGATTTGACGGTCAGGATCTCCTGCAGGGTGTGCGCCGCGCCGTATGCTTCCAGCGCCCACACCTCCATCTCGCCGAAGCGCTGTCCACCGAACTGCGCCTTGCCGGCGAGCGGCTGCTGCGTGACCAGCGAGTAAGGCCCGATGGAACGGGCGTGGATCTTGTCGTCCACCAGATGCGACAGCTTGAGCATGTAGATGGCCCCGACCGTGACCGGCGACTTGAACTCCCTGCCGCTGCGACCGTCGCGGATCTTCACCTTGCCGCCGGGCAGGAGACCCGCGCGCAGCATGTGCTCCTCCAGTGCGGCGTTCAGCCCCTGCCCGTCGGGCGAAGCTGCGAGCACCGCCGCGGCCGGGAACATCGTCTCCATCGGCTTTCCACCCTGCTTCGCCAGCTGACGCGCCGCGGAAAGCAGGTATTCGCCGAGCTGTCGGAGCTTGTCCGCCACCTCGGCCGAGGTCCCCGAGGCGCCGAGCAGGCGATCGATGGAGCGGCCGATCCCCTGCTCCGGAAGCGGCTCGCCCTCGGAGGCCACCTCGGCCGAGCGCGCCGCCGAAGCGAGCGCCCGCAGGTCGTCTACCCCGAACGACGGCGGCTGTGCGGCGACGCCGAGCGCCTGCCCCGCCCACTGCGCCCCAGCCAGCCGGATCAGCGAGCCGATCTCGTCTTCCGAAGCGCCCTGGAACACGGGGGTCTTGGCCTCGAAGCCGAGCACCCGCGCCGCCCACCCCAGGTGGGTTTCCAGAATCTGCCCCACGTTCATCCGGCTCGGTACGCCCAGCGGATTGAGACAGACGTCCACCGGCGTTCCGTCCGGGAGGAACGGCATGTCCTCCTCGGGAACGATCCGGGCGATGATCCCCTTGTTCCCATGACGCCCGGCCATCTTGTCGCCGACGGAAATTTTGCGCTTCTCCGCCAGGTATACCTTGACCAGCTGGACCACTCCCGGCGGAAGCTCGTCCGGCTGAAACACCTTGTCGATCTGCTCCTCGGTGCGCTGCCGGACCCGGTCGATGCGCGTCTTCGCCTCGTCGACCACCAGCCGCAATCGCTCGTTGGTCTGGCGGTCGGCGGTCTTGAGCGTCACCAGGTCTAGATCGGTGAAGTTGAGCCCGTCGACCACCTCGTCCGAAAGCTCCGTTCCCTCGTTCAGGAACGGTTCCACGGTTCCACGCTTCAGGAAGAGGGCGACCGCCTGCCCGCGGATCATCTCCCGCAGCTCTTCGTCGCGCGCATCGGAGATGCGTGCGATCTCCGAGCGCTCAAAGGTGCGCAGTTCGCCGATCTTTTCGCCGTGCTCCTTTTCGAGCACCGGATCGTCGATCCGTCGCGAGAAGATCTTCACGTCGATCACCGTCCCCTCCACACCAGGCGGGACCTTGAGCGACGAATCCTTTACGTCCTTGGCCTTCTCGCCGAAGATGGCGGTGAGCAGCTTTTCCTCGGGGCTAAGCTCCGTTTCGCCTTTCGGGGTAATCTTGCCCACGAGGATGTCGCCCGCCTTGACGCGTGCGCCAATCCGGGTGATCCCCCGTTCGTCCAGGTCGAGCAGCGACTCCTCCGCCACGTTGGGGATTTCGCGGGTAATCTCCTCCATCCCCCGCTTGGTGTCCCGGACCTGGAGCTCCAGCTCCTGGATGTGGATGGAGGTGTACACGTCGTCCTTGACCAGGCGCTCGGAAAGGACGATGGCGTCCTCGAAGTTGTGGCCGTACCAAGGCATAAAGGCGACCAGCAGGTTCTGACCGAGCGCAAGCTCCCCGTGGTCTGTGGATGCGCCGTCGGCGAGCACCTGCCCCTTGGTGACCTGCTGGCCCCGCCGGACCACGGGACGCTGATTGATCGCCGTGTCCTGGTTGGTGCGCCAATACTTCTTCATCCGGTAGCGGTCGAACTGCGCCAGACGGCGGAGCGGCTCGTCGGAGACGCGTGTGTCGGCACCGCCCGTGTCGATCACGATGTGATCCGCCGTGACCTCCTGGACCACTCCGGCCCGCCGCGCGATGACGACCGCGCCGGAGTCGCGCGCCGCGACGGACTCGAGCCCGGTCCCGACCAGCGGCGCGTCCGGGAAGAGGAGCGGGACCGCCTGCCGCTGCATGTTGGAGCCCATCAACGCCCGGTTGGCGTCGTCGTGCTCCAGGAACGGGATCAGCGCCGCCGCGGCCGAGACCAGCTGGTCCGGCGCCACGTCCATGAAGTCGATCTCGTCTGGGCGGAGCAGCGGAAAGTCGCCGCGCTCGCGGCACAGCACGAACTCGTTTTCAAAGGTGCCACCCGCGGTGATGGGCGCGTTCGCCTGCGCAATGCGCGCCGTCTCCTCCTCGTTGGCGGAGAGCCACGCGGTGATCCGCGTCACGACCGGGGTGACGTGCGTGACCTCCACATCCCCGGCGAGCGCGATCCGCGCCACGTCCGAATCCGGCTGAAGCGCCGGCACGCCGCGGGTGTAGTCGATCCCCACCCGCTCCTCGCCGTCGACGAAACCCTCGGTGGTGCCGAGGCCCTCCATCTGCAACTCGTGCAGCCGCTGCGCGACCTCCTCCGTGACCACCATCCCCGGCACGGCCAGAACCGCCGCGCTCCGGGGCTGGAAGACCCGTACCGCGAGCGACATGGGGTTGCGGATCGCCTCCGGTGCCACACCCCGCACCGCGGCACCAGCACGACGGGACACCACGCGGACCAGATTCACCGGCTGAGCCGCGATCCGGCCAGCGAGCTCCTCGGTGATGCGGTCGCCGCGGCGTGCAAGCAGGGGAAGCGCCGCAACCTCCTGCTCCCAATCGCCCTGCGGGATCTCCGCCGCAAGCATGCGTGGGAACACCGCGCTCCAGTCGCGCACGTCCTCGGCCAGCTCCGCACCCACGATCATCGTACGGAACACCTCGCGTCCGCGCTCCGCGTCGATCTCCTCCCCCGCCTTCACGAAAGTCTGCACCCGCTCGCCCAGCACCAGGCGCAGCGACTCCTCCAGCCGCCCTCGCGACGGGTAGCGGAGGACGGCCCGCACCACCTTGCGGTACGGCGTCTCGATGAAGCCGAGGTCGTTGATCCGCGAGTAGGTGGTCAGCGAGTTGATCAGCCCGATGTTCGGGCCTTCCGGGGTCTCGATCGGGCACATGCGTCCATAGTGCGAATAGTGCACGTCGCGCACCTCAAAGCCCGCCCGCTCCCGCGTCAGTCCGCCTGGGCCGAGCGCCGACAGGCGGCGCTTGTGCGTCAGCTCGGCCAGCGGATTGGTCTGGTCCATGAACTGGGAGAGCTGACTGCTCCCGAAGAACTGCTGGATCACCGCCGACACCGTCCGGGCGTTAACCAGATCGTCGATGTTGATCTTGTCTGGGTCGGAAACGATCGACATCCGCTCCCGGACCAGACGCGCCATGCGGCTCAGCCCGACGGAGAACTGGTTGGCAATCAACTCACCCACGGAGCGCACGCGGCGGTTCCCCAGATGATCGATGTCGTCCGTGTCTCCCCGTCCCTCGTGCAGCTCCACCAGCTGCCGCAGAATCGCGAGTACGTCCTGCGAGGTGAGCGCGGTCATTCCGGCGGGCGGCGCGGTGAAGCCGAGCGCTTCGAAGTCCGCCTGCAACCGCTGGTTCACCTTGTAGCGCCCCACGCGTCCGAGGTCGTAGCGCTTGTTCAGCGTTTCCTCGGTATACTCGCTATAGTCCGAGCGGGCGGTACTCGCGGCGGTCGGCGAAAGCTGGCCGGCCACCGCGAGGGAGCCGCGAGGCTGGAAGAGCAGGCGCCAAACAGCGGTGTAGACCTGCACCACGCGCGACAGCTCGTACACCATCATCCTGCCGGCACGCGAGCCCTTCTCCCCCCGCTCGTCGCGGAAGCTTTCCCATACGTACCGGATCCCGCTCTCCTGGGCGAAGCGGACCATCCGATCCTCCGGAGAGCGCTGACTGTCGCGCAGCACGGCGTCGGAGCCCTGCGCCTCCCGCTCCTCCCAGGCAGCCAGGAAGTCGGCGATGTGGGCGACCCTGCCGCCGGCGCTGGCGAACTCCTCCTCGTCCCAGAGCTCCGGCGCGGGCGCCGTACCCGGCCGCACCAGGTTGTGGATCGCGAAGAGCGAGTCCAACGTTCCACGGGTGGGGTCCTTGGCCAGCGTGGAGCGCAGCGTCGTTCCGCCCTGTCCGGTCGCGCGGAAGATGGCGATGCTCTCGATCCCCGCACGCTGCAGGCGGCCCACCAGATCCGCGTTCAGCTCCTCGCCGGCGCGCGCCAGAAGTGCGCCCGGAAGGACCGGCAGCTGTGTGACACCCGCCGCGCGAAGGGAGGCGTAGCCGTCCGCGGTCAGCGGGCTGCCCCGCTCCAGCACCTCGCCGGTGCCGCCCAGTACGACGTCGCGGAAGAGCACCGGCCCCTCGTCGCCGAGCAGCGCGGGGTCCGGGATGTCCTCGGCGAGGAACCCGTGGAAGACCTCACCGCGACGCCCCTCGCGCGTCGCATCGCGCTCCAGTGCCGCCAGGTCCGTCGAGTCACGGCCGAAGAAGAGGCCGAGCAGGTCGGCGTCGCGGCTGTACCCGACGGCACGCAGAAGCGCGGTGGCCGGAAACTTCTTCTTTTTGTCGATATGAACGTGAATCACATCGTGGATGTCGATCGTAAACTCCACCCACGAGCCGCGGAACGGGATGATCCGGGCGCTGAAGAGCTTGGAGCCGTTCGGGTGGGTGTTCTCCTCGAACACGACCCCGGGCGAGCGGTGCAGCTGTGAGACGATCACCCGCTCCGCGCCGTTGATGATAAAGGTCCCCAGCGGTGTCAGGACCGGGAGGTCGCCGAGGTACACCTCTTTCTCGATGATGTCCTTGGGACGGCGCTCGTCCTCCACGTCCTCCCATACCACCAGGCGGAGCGTCGCCTTGAGCGGAGCCGCGTACGTCATGTCGCGCTCCATGCACTCTTCCATGTCGTACTTGGGCTCGCCCAGGGTGTAGCGGACGAACTCCAGCGAAAAGTTCCCGTTGACGTCGGCGATCGGGAAAATTTCGTTGAACACCCGCTCCAGCCCGACATCCTCCCGCTCACGGGCGGCGGCGTCGGTCTGCAGCAGCGTCTGGAAGGCGCGCAGCTGAACGTCCAGGAGATTGGGAAGCTCCATCCCGGATGTCAGCTTCGCGAACGAGACAATAGATCTATCTTGCATAGCCGATTCGGTCTCCCTCAGAAGCGACGAGGTAGATGGCGGAAAGCGCGAACGCACCCCCCCGAGAATTCGTGGAGGTGCGGCGCCGTCCTTCGATGTTGAGTGGCCTTGAGGCCATGTGCCGTCCAGCGAAAGGGACTGTGCCGGGGAGCGCGGCCGCAGGAGCAGGTCCCACTGAAAAACCGACGGCTCCACCCAACCGGCCGAAACACTCCCCAAGAAGCGGAGGCTCAGGCCGGTCGACGGCCAGTGCTACTTCAGCTCGACGGTCGCGCCCTGCTCTTCCAGCTTGGCCTTGATCTGCTCGGCCTCGTCCTTGGTGATTCCTTCCTTGATCGCCTTGGGAGCGCTGTCGACCACGTCCTTTGCCTCCTTGAGGCCGAGGCTGGTGACCTCGCGGACCACCTTGATGACCTGGATCTTCTTCTCACCGGCGGCCTGCAGGATCACGTCGAACTCGGTCTTCTCCTCGGCCGCGGGCGCCGCGGCACCGCCGCTGGCGCCCGGCGCGGCCATCGCCACCGGGGCGGCCGCAGTCACACCGAACTTCTCCTCGAATGCCTTGACGAACTCGGCGAGATCGAGAACGGTCATGTTGCCGATCGCATCGAGGAGTTCTTCACGGGAAAGCGTAGTCGCCATGGTTCTGGGCTCCTTAAGTGTACGTTACGTGCACGATGGTGATCCGGATCTATCCTGCCGCGCGGGCCATGCCCGCTCGGCAGCAAACGGCGTCCTCTTGACGCGCGTGCTAGGTGCCTGCCTCGTCCCGCTGCTGACGCAGCGCGTCCACGGCACGGGCGAAACCGGCGAGCAGTTGACTCATTCCGCCCGCCAGGCGCGCCATCGGAGCCTGCAGCCCGCCCGCCATCTGGGCGAGCAACACCTCCTTGGGCGGCAGGTCGGCGAGGCTCTTCACCTGCGCCGGACCGTACTCCTTGCGCTCGACGACGGCAACCTTGACCGCCGGCCGATCGCCGAACTCTCGGGCGAAGTCGGTCAGCACCTTGGCGGCGGAAACGGGGTCGTTTCGGCTGACCACCACCCCGGTGGGACCCGTGAAGAAACCCGCAACGTCCGGCAGCTCCAGACCCTGCAGGGCTCGCTGCGCGAGCGTGTTCTTCACCACCACGTACTCCAGACCCTCCTTGCGAAGACGGGCCCGAAATTCCGTGATCTGCTTGACGTTCAGCCCGGTGAAGTCGGTGAGATAAAAGGCGTTGGACGCCTCCAGCTTCTGCTGAAACTCACCAACGAACTCGTCCTTGTGCTCTCGTTTCATTCCGTTACCCCCGCCGGTACGCGTTGGAGTTGACCGGCACGCCGGGCCCCATGGTGCTCGACAGCGTCACCGAGCGGACGTACTGCCCCTTCGCCGCGCTTGGCTTGGCGCGGATCACGTTGTCCATGAAGGCGGACAGGTTCTCCGACAACTGCTCGCGGCCGAAGGACACGCGGCCGATCGGAGCGTGTACGTTGCCCGTCCGGTCCACCCGGTACTCGATCTTGCCGGCCTTGATCTCGCGCACCGCGCGCTCCACGTCAAAGGTGACGGTCCCGGCTTTGGGCGTCGGCATCAGCCCCCGCGGACCGAGAATCCGGCCGAGCTGGCC
>JALZKG010000086.1 GCA_030859365.1 Gemmatimonadota bacterium | reverse complement strand
GCCCCCGACTCGGCGCTCTGGGTGCTGGAGCGCGCGGGCGGCGACCCCCTGCTCCGGCGAATGCAGCGCGCGGTCGTGCTCCACGCAGCCGACCGTTGGGCAGAGAGCGAGGCGGAGTTCGAGTGGGTGGAGCGGGAGGCGGATCTGCGCTACTCCCGCTCCCTCCGGCGGGGAGCGGCCGCGCTGCTGGTCAACGACCGCTCGCTCGCCTACCTCCCCAGCCGCTCCGAAGCGGCGATGATCCCCGTCTTCCGGATGATCAACCGGCTGGCGATGGGGGATGCCGAGGGCGCGGCGGTCGAGGCGCGCAAGGCGGGTGCGCTGCGCCTCGCGCAGGCAGATCGCTCCTCCGGCCGCTGCGGCCACGGTGCGCTCGCCGGTGTCGTCGCGGCGTTTGCCTTCGGCTCCGTCGGGGAGGCGGACGACGCGGGGGTGTCGCTGCGGCAGAGCGCTCGCTCACTGGAGGCCTGCTCCGCGCTCCAGCGGTACGGCGCGGCGCTCGAGGTGGACTCCGTCGCCTCGGGCGGGGAGCTGCTGCTGGTGATCCAGAGCGGATGGGTGGCGCACCGCGAAGGCGAAGCGCTGCAGCTCGCCTTCCGCTCCGACGATGTGCGGGAGCTGGAGTCCTCGGACGACGAGGGGGTGGCGCGGGTGGCCGCGGCGATCAGCGCCCGCCTGCTCGGCGGCGGCACTGGCGGCGACCCCTGGGCGGGGGACCGGCGCCGCGCCGGGTGGACCGATGCCCTCGCCGACGGCTACCTGCTGAAGCTCGCCTGGCCGGTGCTCCGGCGGGAAGGAGTGGTCGAGGAGATCCGCCTCTGGGTGGACGATGCGCCCGTCTCCTCGCTGGTGACGGAGGATCTTTCGTTGGGGGTGGCCCGGGATCTGGAGGCGGAGCGCGCCGGGATCGCCGCGCGAATGGTCGCCCGGGGTCTCGCCAAGTACCTGCTCGCCCGGGAAGCGGAGCGTGAGGCGGAGAAGCAAGGCGGCGAGCTGCTCGGCTCGCTGGTGGGAACGTTTGCCAACGTGGCGGGGAACGCGACGGAGCGCGCCGACACCCGGAGTTGGTCGCTGCTCCCGGACCGCATCTGGGTGACGCGGCTGATCCTGCCACCCGGGGAGCACCGCGTGGTGGTGGAGGTTCGCGGGCCGGGAGGCCCGCGGAAGATCGAGATGGGAACCGTGGAGGTGGGCGCCGGCCGTGCCGCGGTGCTCGGGCGACGGGTCTGGAGCGCCGCGGAGGGAGCCGCCGCCGAGACGGCGTCCGCGGCTACATCCCGCTGAACGGAGTCAGAAAGTACACCATCAGGATGGGAACTCCGGGGATCATCAGGATCCCCACGATCCAGAAGACCACCTCCAGCATGGTGTAGTCGTCTCCGGGGGCGTCGCTCTTTTTCTGGACGTTCAGGTCGGCCATGGTGTGTTTCCGCAGGGGTGGATCGGCAGCCGGTATTCTACCCTCCGGCTGCCGTGCTGTCCAGCACCCCTCAGAAGCCCGGTTGTAGCGCGAACTGCCAGTGCCAGCCGCGCTCCCGCTCGAAGGCCCGGACGTAGTCCACTTCCACCACGAAGTACCCGAACAGGTTGACCCGGCCGCCCACACCCGCGCTGGTCAGGATCCCCCGCTCCGCGCCCGAGCGCACCCCGCGCTGGAAGACGACGTCCTGCCCCCGGTTCCACGCCGTCCCCGCGTCGGCGAAGGCGATCGCCTCCACGGGGGGGATGCCGATTCCGCCTCCGCCCAGGCTCGGCCGGATCAGGGGGACGCGAAGCTCCACGTTCGCGACCGCGATCCGCGTGCCGAACCCCTGGTTCACCACGTCGCAGTCGGAAAAGCGGATCCGGTTCACGCAGTCGTTGTAGGCCCCGGAGTAGCCGCGGACCAGCGACGGCTGTCCCACGTACAGCGGGCGGATCAGCAGATTCCGCTCATTGGTCACCGGTCCGTACTGGCCGAAGTGGATCCCTCGTACGGCGAGGGTGAAGGGGCGGAAGAACAGGTAGCGCCGGTAGTCGCCGAGCAGCCGACGGTACTCGATGTCCCCGACCGTTTGGGAAACCTCGAAGCGGTAACGCTGGCCCGCGAACGGCGAGGTGAAGCCCGTGAGCGAGTTGTCGTAGACCAGCGCCGCGGTAGCTTCCCCGAGGTTGTACGCCTCTCCCGGAACGTCGTTTCTCTCCTGGGCGAGCACCTGGCGGGTCGCGATGTCGAAGATCACCTCGTCGATCTGGAGGTCCTGTGAAAGCCGCCGCACCCCGGCGGAGAACTCCAGGCGCTGCACGCGGGAGAACGGGTACTGCGCCAGCCCCTGCAGGGCCGAGTCGAAGATCCGGTACCGGATGAGCTGCTGACGCCCCAGCCGCGGGTCGTCCGGATCCTGAACGACCTGACCGAACGGGATGATGTAGGGAATCCGCTGTGCCGCGACTCCGAAGTTCCAGCGGCGCTGGCGGTTCAGGTAGACGGTCGAGAAACCGATCTCGTCGAACTGCCCCTGCGCCTGCACCGCGGCGTAGATCGTGTGGTAGCCGAGCACGTCGCTGAAGATGCCGTTGATCCCCCCGTACAGCCCGCCGCGGTTGAAGGCGCCCCCGGTGGATACGCCCACCTGCGGCTGCCCCAGGTAGTCCAGCGATAGCCGGGGCCGGTATGCGCGGACGGGGTACGCCGTGTCCAGGGTGGCGGGCGGCAGCCCGATCTGCGGATCGGCGAGCAGCGCCGCCACCCGGTTGAACGCCGGCTGCGGAGACCGCGGCACCGGCGGGAGCACCGCGGGCGAGGGTACGGTGTCCCCCGCGGCGAGGGTGGCCGGCACGGGGGTCCCCGCCAGCTGCTCCGGCCCGCTGAGCGAGTACAAATTGTACCCGTTGCTCTCGTACGAGGTGAAGACCAGCCGGTCCGAGTTCCGCGCGACGCTGAGTGCGGGACTCAGCTGCGTGATGCCGCTGACCCCGGCGAACAGGTTGGTTACCCGGAACACCCCCGAGCCGTCCGTCGCCGCCCGGTACACGTTCGGAATCCCGCCCCGGTCGGAGATGAAGAAGACCGAGCGTCCATCGCTGGACCACTGCGGGTTGATGTTCTTGGTTCCCGCCATCCCCGGCAGCTCCCGGATCGCTCCGGAGGCGACGTCCAGCAGGAAGATGCGGTAGCTGCCGAACTCGAGCGTGGCGAGGTTCGTCTCCGGCCCTCGATCCGAAACGAAGGCGATGGTCCCTCCGTCCGGGGAAAACGAGGGGTGCAGCTCGGCGAAGCGGTCGGCGGTGATCTGACGCGTCTGCCCGGTTTCCAGGTCCAGAGAGTACAGGTCGGCGATGCCCCCGCGCAGACCGGAAAACACCACGGTGCGCCCATCGGGAGACCAAGTTGGCGCGGTCACCTCCCCCACCTCGCCGACGCGGTACTCCCGCAGCCGCCGGCCGCGCTCCCCGTCTACGATCACGATTCGTTCGGAGCCACCACGTACCGCGGGAAAGACGAAGCGCCGTCCGTCGGGGGACCAGGCTCCCGCGCTGTTGATGAAGTTGAGGCTGGAAAAGTGGGGATCGAAAGCGGGCCCGCGCTGCAGCGTCCGGATCACCTCACCGGTCTCGGTGTTGGCGAGGTAGAGCTGCACGTCCAGCCCGCTCCGCTCCGAAAGAAAGGCGACCCGCGATCCGTCGGGCGAAAGCACCGGCCCCAGGTTGAGCCGTCCCCCCTCGCCCCGTTCGGTGATCAGCGCACGGGCGATCTCCCGCGCCTCTCGCTGCTCGGTGAGCAGGGGGAGGTAGGCACGACGGATGGAGGTGGCCCACTCTTCTCCCACCTCGTCCAGCTCGGTGTTCAGGATCCGCTGGAAGGCGACTTCGTACGGGACCCCTGCGCCCACCTGCTTCAAGATCTGGCCGATGGCGGCGTCGCCCCACCGTCCGCCGACGTACGCCCAGAAGGCGTGCCCCCAGCGATACGGAAAGTAGCGGGGGTCCCGGGTCAGCTGCTCGATGGTGGGGACGCGTCCGGAGATCGCCGCGTCGCGCAGCCACATGGCGGTGTTCGCATCGACCGGACCGATCGACAGGTACTCCGCCATTCCCTCGGTGAACCAGAGCGGCACCTGAAAGCGACGCGCGGCCGCCTCGAGCCCGGCGGGGTTGTTCCCGATCCCGGCGATATCGAACTGAAAGGCGTGCACCAACTCGTGCCCCAGCACATGGTCCGTTTCCGCGTAGGTCGCCGCGTACGGCATCACGATGCGGCGTTTGAAGAAGTCGGTGAATCCGCCGGTCCCCTCCCCGATGTCCTGCGGGGTGGTGGACGTCTGCCGGAAGTCCACCGCGTTGGCGTACAGCACCAGCGCCTGCCGCCCCTCGATCCGGTGGTCCAGGATCTGGGAGAGGCGAGCGTACCAGCGCTCGGCCATGCGGGCCGCATCGCGGGTGGCTTCCTCGGTTTCAGGGTAGTAGTAGACGTCGAAGTGCTCCGTCTGGAGCACGCGGAAGTCGAAGGTGCGGTACTGCACCTTGGTACGTCCGAAGTACTGGGCGTCGGCGGCGTGCGGAGTGGCGGCGAGCGCGAGGAGGGCGAGCCCGAGCGCCGCACCGATCCGGAGGGGACCACGGTTGGGAGCGAACATCGAAAAGATCCTTGCCGTCCTGAGGAAGGGAAAGGGGAGTCGGTTCCTTGCCTAGGCGAGGTGGACCGCCAGAAGATGGTACGCCGCACGTGGCCGGAATGTTACGGTCGTCTCCTCCACCACCACGGTGTCGTCGTGCCCGAACAGCTCGCTCAGCAGCCAGATCGCCAGGACAAGCGCGGCCAGCCCCAGGATCCAGGGCCAGATGCTTGGCCCTCTGCGAACGACGTGTGGGTCGGCCAAGGTGGATCTCCGTTGGGGATCGCCGCGGCGGAGCCGCCGCGGCGCCCGGCGCCACGGGGTCGCTCCGGTCTCCCGGTGAGAAACGCAAGGATCGCGCCCTCCAGCAGCGGTTTCGGCGCGGTGGTCCGCCGCTTGCGCGTCGCGTGGACGAAGACGCCCGGGAAGCAACCCCGTTCATCGATTCTGGAGACGACGTGGAGCAAGCGAACGAAGCGGATTGGGAGGAGCGTGCGCAGCACGCCCTGGGTGCGTACCGTGAGCGCCGCCGTCGCCGGCGTGCGGAAGATACCTACTTTGGGAGCGCGGATTGCCTGCTCAGCAAGGCGGAGGCGGGGATCGGAATGCCCGAGCGGGAGAAGCGGCGGGAAGAGATCCTGGCCGATGCAGCGGAGCACGGCATGCCGCCGCGCCTCGCCGAGCTACTCTACGACGTAGCACGGGAGGAGGTGCTGGACCCGGCCCTCGCCTTCGAGCTGGTGCGCTGCGGGATCGGGGTGCTCCCCCCGGAAGAGGGGGTGAGCAACGCGCCATCGCAACCTTCTTCGGATCCGTACATCCCGGAGTGGCTCGGATCCCCGATCCCGACCGACGACCTTCTCCAGGAGCGAACGCTCCGGCTTTCCTTTCGTCGCCTGCGTGGCCTGCTCGAGGCGCACAGCGACGTGGATGATGCTTTCCGCGCCTTTGCACGGGAGCCGGACGTGGGGGCGGTCGGCTACTGATCGGGCGGTTCCTGCCGCCCGGCTCCTTTTCGCACCCCCATCCGAGGACCTGTCCCTTATGAACGCACCCGACGCCGCACCCGCCACCTTCGAGGCGCTGGAGCTCAGCGAGCAGCTGATCTCCGTGCTGGAGGGGCTGGGGTACGAAGAGCCGACCCCCATCCAGACCGAGGCCATCCCCCTTCTGCTGGACGGCCGGGACGTGATCGGCCGCGCGGCTACGGGGACGGGCAAGACCGCTGCGTTCGCGCTCCCCATGGTGCAGCGGCTGGACACCGCGCGCCGGGAGGTGCAGGCGCTGATCCTCGCTCCCACCCGCGAGCTGGCGGTGCAGGTCGCCGAGGCGGTGCACCAGTACGGCAAGGGGAGCGGCGTGTCGGTGCTTCCGGTGTACGGCGGCCAGCCGATCGACCGGCAGCTCGCCGCGCTCCGACGCGGCGTCCACGTGGTGGTCGGGACGCCGGGGCGGCTGCTGGATCACATCCGCCGCGGCTCGCTCGATCTGGGCGGTGTCGCGTACGTGGTGCTGGACGAGGCCGACGAGATGCTGGACATGGGCTTCATCGAAGACATCGAGGCGATCCTCGAAGAAACACCCTCCGAGCGTCAGACCGCGTTGTTCTCCGCGACCTTTCCGCCGCGCATCGCCGATCTCGCGGAGCGGCACATGCGCGATCCGCAGCGCGTCACGGTTCGCGCCACGCCCATGGAAACGCCGCTGGTGCGGCAGGTCGCGTACACCGTCCCCCGGCCGCACAAGCTGGAAGCGCTCGGCCGCATCCTGGACCTCGAATCGCCCCAGTCGGCCATCCTGTTCTGCCGCACGCGCACCGAGGTGGACGAGCTCGCCGAGGCGCTCACCATTCGCGGCTACCGCCCGGAGGCGCTGCACGGCGGGCTGAACCAGGGTCAGCGCGATCGGGTGATGAAGCGCTTCCGGGAGGGAGTGGCCGACCTGCTGATCGCGACCGACGTGGCGGCGCGGGGGCTGGACGTGGAGCACGTCAGCCACGTCGTCAACTACGACATCCCCCAGACGCCCGATGCGTACGTGCATCGCATCGGGCGCACCGGGCGCGCCGGGCGGGAAGGAACCGCGATCACGCTCGTGCAGCCGCGGGAGCGTGGGCTGCTCCGCGCCATCGAGCGGCTGGTGGGGCGTCCCATGGAGCAGGCGCGGATCCCGACCGTGGCGGATCTGCGCGAGGCCCGCATGGAAACGCTGCGGGCATCGCTTCGCCAGGCGCTCCTGGACGACGAGTTCGACGGCTACAAGGGAATGGTGGAGGGACTGGCGGAGGAGTGGGATCCGCTGGACGTGGCCGCCGCGGCGAGCAAACTGCTCGCGGAAAGCACGCGCGGTGAAGAGCCGGAAGAAGATCTGGTGATCCCCGAGTGGCAGCTTCGGGATCGCCGCCCCGACGAGGAGAGGGGCCCCCGTGGGCGCCGGGACCACACGGGGGGGCCGTCCTCCCGCGCGTCTCGCGGCGGGCCGATGACGCGCCTCTTCTTCGGCGTCGGCCGGCGGCGCGGCGTCGGACCGGGCGACATCGTCGGCGCGATCGCCGGGGAGGCGAAGATCCCCGGCGGGAGCATCGGCGCCATCGAGATCACCGATCAGTTCTCCCTGGTGGACGTGCCCGCGGAGTTCGCGGAGCAGGTGATCCGCGCCTTCGACCGGGCCACGCTGAAAGGACGCCCTGTCGCGGTGCGGCGGGCGCAGGAACGCTAGCCGAAGATCCGTGCGGGCGGCGTCGGGAGCACTCCGGCCGCCGCCCCCCGCTCGAAGAGCATCCGCACCGCCGCTTCTCCGTCCGGGCCGGGCTCCCCGGAGAAGCGGTTCACGTACAGGTCGATGTGGCTTCGCATCACCGCCGGGTCCATCTCCCGGGCGTGGGCGCGGACGTACGACTCGGAGGCGTGAGGGTGCTCGAATGCGTGCTCCACGGAGCGGCGCAGCGCGCCGTCGATCCGCTCGATGACGTCGGTTCCGAGCGTGCGGCGCGCCAGGATTCCGCCCAGCGGAATGGGCAGCCCCGTTTCCGCCTCCCACCACGCCCCCAGGTCCACCAGGCAGACGAGCCCGTGCTCGGGATAGGTGAAGCGCGACTCGTGGATGATCAGCCCGGCATCCACGGCACCCGCTTCCACCGCCGGCATGATCTCGCCGTACACCCGCTCCGCTCCCTCGGGGAGCGCCGGATCCCAGAGGCGAAGCAGCAGGTTGGCGGTGGTCCGCAGGCCGGGGATGGCGATCCGTCCCCGGCGGAGCTCGGTGAGCGGCGTGTCCGGCCTCGCAACCAGCAGCGGGCCGCACCCGCGCCCCAGCGCTCCGCCGCTCCGGAGCAGTGCGTAGCGTTCGCCCAGCCAGGGGATGGCCGCGTACGAGGCCTTGGTCACGTCCAACGCACCGTCGGCCGCGAGCCGATTCAGCGTTTCCACGTCCTCCAGGCGCGGCCGGAAGCGGATGCCGTCGCTCCGCACCACGCCGTGCACCAGCGCGTGGAAAATGAAGGTGTCGTTGGGGCAGGGGGAGAAGCCGAGGGAAAGCTCCATGGCGCGGTTCAGGGAGGCCACGACGCGGCGATCACCCGGACCGCGCGCTGGGCGGCGGCGGCGGCTTCGGCAATGCGCCAGCGGGATGGATCCCGATCCTCCACCCGGTTGCTCACGCCGCGCACCTCCAGAAAGGGGACGCCGTACAGCGCCGCCACATGGGCGAGCGCGGCGCCCTCCATCCCTTCGCACACCGCTCCCCAGCGGGCCGCCATCTCCCGGCCGAGGGCCCCGGTCCCCGAGCAGCGCGACACCGTGACCGAGGGGCCGACCCGCGCCGGGATCCCCGCGCGCTCCAGCGCCGTCCGTGCGGCCTCCACCCGGGCGGCGTCCAGCGGAAAGCGGTTGAAGCGGGTCCCGTCCACTCCCTGGAGCAGCGGAATGCCGATCGCTTCGGTGTCGATCCACCCGGCGGGAGTTTCGGCGCCGTCGTCGCCGTACACCGCCTCCGAGGCGAGCGCCACATCCCCCAGCGCGAGACCGCTTTCCGGGTACGCCCCCCCGATCCCGAAGCCGATCACGCCCTTCACCCGTTCCCCTTCCAGCAGCGCGGTCAGGGCGTGCGCGGCGTTGGTCTTCCCCATCCCGGTCGCGAAAACCAGGACCAGTCGGCCGTCCAGCTCTCCGCGCACCGCGGCCTTGCGGCCGACCCGCAGTTCGGATGCGTTCTCCAGCGCCGCCGCCAGCTCCCGCGTCTCGGCGGGGACGGCGGCGAGCAGCGCGAGCGGCGGAGGACCGGGGATCGGATGCACGAGAACGGGGTTGAACGCGTCGGTCCGGGGCACCCGACTGGCGCAGACGGCTTCGAATGTGCCAATCTACACCCGCCGCCGCGCGGCTGAAACCCGCACCCTTTTCCCTGTCCCTCCGCCCTTTCCCCTCCGCCGACATGAACTTCCGCCGTCTCGCTGCCTGTGCATGGATCGCCTTCGCCGCCGCGTGCACTCCGACGCGCGTCGCGGTGCCGGCCGCACCCGAGCCTTCTCCTTCTCCGCCCTTTCCCGCCGCGACCGTGTGGAACCGTTCCGCGGGAGCGGATCTCGTCGGCGACAGCACCCGCAGCCGACTCCCTCGCGTCGCCATGCGGCTCGAGGTGCTGGAAGCGGACTCCGCCTCCCTCCGGGTGCGCTGCGCCGCCTGCGGAGGCGCCGAAGGATGGATCGCGGAGGAGCAGGTGGTATGG
>JALZKG010000076.1 GCA_030859365.1 Gemmatimonadota bacterium | reverse complement strand
ACCTTGAAGAGAGGATCGGCGAGCAGGTCGGTACCGGCGGTGAATTTCGGTTCGTGCATCGGCGGGGCGGGTTCAGCGGGAGAAACGCGGCCGGGGCGCGGCGTGGGCACTTCGAAGCTACGGGACCCGTTAGAACAACCTATACGTTCGCCGAAGGCTACATGTGAACAATCAATGAAGAGCGTGTCAGCTCGACAAAATCACTCGCCCCGAGGGCCGACACGAGGCGTTGAAGGTGGGACGCGAAGAACGCTCCCAGTTCGCGATTGGAACCATTGCCGGTGGACACCAGCACGAGCTTCCCCGGCTTGCGGAAAAGAAGAAAGCTGTTGACGAAGTCCGCGTCTTTTGTAATAACCACCCGGGAGTCTATCTCGGCGAAGGAAGTGATCTCCTCGTCTGTGGTGCGGTTGCCGCGGGGGAGATCGAGAGTGTGTACCGCGTCGTGGCCTGCTGCAAGAAGCTGATGGCTCAAGCGGCGGGGAAGCTGCGCGTCCACGAGAAATCTCATGCAGCCACGGTTTCGATCCTCTTCACCTGGCTCAGCTTCGCGGCGAAGGCGAGGGCGGCGAGGATGTCTTCCTGTTCCAGGTCTTCGTAGTCGGCGAGAATGTCCGGCGTGCTCATCCCCGAACTGAGCAGCTCCAAGATCATCTCCACGGGATACCGCATCCCGCGAATACACGGCTTGCCGTGGCAGATCGCCGGATCCATTGTGATACGTTCGATCATGACGCCCCCGGTTTCTCGGTGATCAAACCGCTGTGCATGCTGCCCCCGCGGTTTGCGGGGATCACCTGGACGCGAGGTGATTGACTAGTACCTCCCTCGGTCTACGCCCACCGCAATCTGTGGGCCAAATTAGATGCAATATGTGCTTTGACGAGCACTTCCCTATTGTAAGCCGACGCGGAGGCAGATGTCAAGATTGCCCGACCACTCGAGGTTCACCGTCCCCGCCGAAAAATTCTGGGCCAAGCTGCACCCGCGTAAAGATCCCACCGAGTGGCACCCGCTGATCGCCCACTCGGCCGATGTCGCGGCGGTCATGGAGCGGCTGCTCCGCCCCGATTCCGTCATCGCCCGGCGGTTGGCGGCGACGCTGGGGCTGGACACCCTGGCGCCGCGGCAGCGGGCGCAGATGGTGTTCTGGGCGGCGCTGCACGACATCGGCAAGACGAGCCACGGCTTCCAGAGCAAAGCCGGGCGCCTGCCGGAGGATCGACGCTGGAAGAACCTTGATCGTGGACACGTGCAGGTGCTTCTCCAGTCCACGGGCTATCCGCCGCTCCGCGATCTGCTGCGCACCGAGCTGCTGCCGCACCTGGGGAATGATTCGCGCGAGGCCTCGGACATTCTGCGCGCCATCATCTCCCACCACGGGCGGCCGTACGCGCCGAGCGGCAGTGACCGTCAGTACGCACTCTGGAAGCCGGATTCCGCGAGCGACCGGGACCCGCTCGGGGAGATGCGCCGCATTCTCGCCCACGCCCTCACCTGGAGCGGGCTACCGACCGCTGAGGGAGATCCGCTCCCGCCCGGATCCCCCGCTTTCACCCACCTTTTTGCCGGCGCGCTGACGCTGGCGGACTGGATCGGCTCCACGCGCGGCGCCTTTCCCCTCACGCCGGGGGCGGACACTCAGCCGGAACGCTACTGGACGGAAGAAGCCCAGCCGCGCGCAGCCGATGCCTGCGCGCGCATCGGCGTCGTGCCGAGGACGGTGGCTGTGAACTTGAGGGGTCTGCCGCTCCTGGCGCAGCTCTTTCCCGACGTGTTCGGCGGGGCGCCGCAGGGGGAACTGCGCGGCAACACGCCCACCGATCTGCAGCTCCACGTCGGCACCATGCCGCCGCCAGAGCCCGGCACGCGACTGCTGATCGAGTCCGAGACGGGGAGCGGCAAGACGGAAGCGGCCCTCGCGCTCTACGCCCGCCTGCGCGCGGCGGGGCTGGCGGGCGGGCTGATGTTCGCGCTCCCCACCCGCGCCACCGCGAGCGCCATGTACGAGCGGGTCCGCGCGGCGCTGGCCGGCATCTACCCGGACGGGGAGCGGCCCACGGTGGCGCTCGCCGTCGGCGGGCAGCAGCCGCGCGCCGAGTCGAACGAGCCGCTGGTGCGTCAGCAGCCGGACACCTACCCGGACGAGCCGCAGCTGGAAAGCTGGGCGTCGTCGCACAACAAGAAGTTCCTCGCGGCGGAGATCGTGGTGGGTACGGTGGACCAGGTGCTGCTCGGCGGCTTGCCGGTGAAGCACGCACACCTGCGCCTTGCAGCCCTCTCACGTCACCTGCTGGTGGTGGACGAACTGCACTCCTACGACCGCTACATGGCCGAGGTGCTGCGGCGCGTGCTGGAGCTGCACACCGCCGCGGGCGGCATCTCGCTCTTCATGTCGGCCACCCTTTCCGACGCGGCGCGTACCCAGTTCGCGCGCGATTCGGGCTCCGCGCCGGGCGACGCGCAGATGTATTCGTGGGAGGAGGCGTACCGCGCGGTCCCCTACCCGGCGCTCGCCACCCTCGCGCCTGGCGCGGAGCGATGGACCTTTTACGCGCTCGCCTCCCAGGGAACCCCCAAGACCGTCGAGTGGCGAGTCACCGAACGCGAGGATGCCCGGGCGCAAGCGATCACCGCGGCCCGGGCCGGTGCGCGCGTACTGGTGCTCTGCAACACCGTGCGGCGAGCGCGGGACGAGGTGCGCGCGCTTCGCGACGCCGGTCACACGGCGCTGCTCTGGCAGCCGCTCGGCGCGGATCCGGATCACACTCCGCCCTATCACTCCCGCTACACGCTCCCCGATCGGCTGGCGCTGGACGCGGCGGTGACGGAGCGGTTCGGCAAGACCGCCGCGACCACCGGCGGCGGGACCATCCTGGTCGCCACCCAGGTAGCCGAGCAGTCGCTGGACGTGGACTTCGATCTGCTGGTCACCGACCTCGCGCCCGTGGACGTTCTGCTGCAGCGCATCGGGCGGCTGCACCGCCACCCGGCGAGAGATGCATACCGGCCGGACGGCTACCGCGCGCCGCGCGTGCTGGTGATCGGCCCGGAGGGCGGCAGCTTCGCCTCGCATCTGGAGCAAAAAGCAATCGACCTCGGCTGGGGCGAGCAGCGCCCGTACCGTCACTTCGCCGACGGCGAGCTGACCCTCCGCGCGATTGCTGCCAACCCGCGCATTACCATTCCTGCCGACAACCGCCGCCTGGTGGAAGCCGTATATCACGCCGACGCGCGCGAGCCGCTGTGGGCGGACCCCGCGTGGGATCGGAAGATGCTCGACACCGTCAGCGCGGAACGGAACCTCGGGTGGATGGGGGAGCAGGCGGCGCTGGATTTCGGCGCCACCTACACCGCGAATGCCTCTGCTTTCAACGCCGCGCAGGAGCAGAAGATCCGCACCCGGATCGGCGACGAGACCGTGCGCATCGAGCTGCCGGAGCCGCTCAACTGCTGGTACTCGCAACCCGCGGAGCGCGTGCTGCATGCCGACTTGCCGGCGTGGGCGCTCCCGCCTCGTAGCGACGATGAAGCCGAGCTGCCTTCGCCGATCTGGGTGCCGGAAGGAGACGTGTCGGCGTTCCGGCTGGGTGCTCGCCTCTACCGCTACGGCGCCGCCGGTTGGGAGTGGAGGCATGGCTGAGCCACTCTCCCTTCCTCCCATGCCGTTCCGGCACCCCTGGAACCTCCGCCTGGCAGTGAAGCGGAATGAAAACAGCCTCTCTGGCAGACCACTTTCACAACGGATGTTCTTGCGAGAACGTCATTTACCCTGCAACGAAGCCGTTTCCCGGGTGTACAGGCTTTGGCAAGGAAAGTGCTTAAACATCCTCCGTCCGTGCTTCACACGGACCCTCAGATACAAGGATGATAGTCATATGACCGATCGTTTGACGCTGCCCGTCCTCCCGCTTCGGGAGACGGTCATCTTCCCCGGAGCCGCCGTGCCGATCTCGGCGGGCCGTCCGGGAACCTTGCAGGCCATCGAGGCGGCGCTTTCGGGCGAGCGCCGCATGTTCGCCGTCGCGCAGCGCGAGAACCGTGACGAGGTGGAGACCGACAACCTGTACACGGTGGGCACCATCGTGGAGATCGCACAGGTGCAGCGTGGCCCCGGCGGCGTGCAGCTGCTGATCCACGGGCAGTCGCGCGCCCTCGCCCTGCACTACGTGGAGGCACCCGACGGGGGGCTGACAGCCCAACTTCGCGCGATGGAGGACCAGGCGCTCGTCAACGAGCAGGATCCCGCCTTCCTGGCGCTGTACCGCGAGCTTCGCGACCGCGCGGCCGAGATCGGCAAACGGCGCGGCATCCCCCCGGAGATGCTGCAGCAGTTCATGAACGGCGTGACCGAGCCCGGCCCCTTCGCGGACCTGGTCGCCTTCTACGTGGAGATGGACACCGAGGTGAAGCAGAAGCTGCTGGAGGTGCTTTCTGTGGAGGACCGGCTGCGCTCGCTGCTGATGATCATCCAGCGGCAGCTCGCCGTGATGGAGGCGCAGGAGGAGATCCAGCAGCAGGTGCAGGAGGAGCTGGGCGAGCGGCAGCGTGAGATGCTGCTGCGCGAGCAGATGAAGGCGATCCAGCGCGAGCTGGGCGAGGAGAACGAGGGCGCCGAGACCGAGGAGCTGCGCCAGCGTCTGGAGGCGCGGGAGCTTCCCGAGGCCGCCCGTGAGGAGGTGGAGCGGGAGCTGGGGCGCCTGGAGCGCACCAACGCGCAGAGCGCCGAGTACCAGGTGATCCGCACCTATCTGGAGTGGGTGGCGGACCTCCCCTGGAACGAGCGCACCGAGGACAGGCTGGAGCTAGATCCCGCGGAGGCGATCCTGAACGAGGACCACTACGGCCTGGAGGACGTCAAGGACCGGGTGCTGGAGTTTCTCGCCGTCCGCCAGCTCGCCGCGCGCCGCGCGGTGGAGGAGGCGAAGGAGGAGGCCGACGTCGAGGTGGAGGCGCTCTCCAACACCGAGATGGAAACCGAAACCGAGGAGCTGGAAAAGGAGATCGTCGAGGCAAAGGCGCGCGCCACCGCCAAAGGACCGATCCTGCTCTTCACCGGTCCTCCGGGCGTGGGGAAGACCTCCATCGCGAAGAGCATCGCCCGGGCGCTGGGACGCGAGTACGTGCGCATCGCGCTGGGCGGCGTCCGGGACGAGGCGGACATCCGCGGCCACCGGCGCACCTACGTGGGCGCCATGCCGGGCCGCATCGTCCAGGCGCTGAAGCAGGCCAAGCACCGCAACCCGGTGATCCTGCTGGACGAGGTGGACAAGCTGGGCACCGGGTGGCAGGGCGACCCGTCCTCCGCGCTGCTGGAGGTGCTGGACCCGGCGCAGAACCACGAGTTCACCGACCACTACCTGGGGGTGCCCTTCGACCTGAGCGAGGTGCTCTTCATCGCCACGGCCAACTACCCGCAGAACATCCCGGCACCGCTGTACGACCGGATGGAGGCGGTGGAGTTCCGCGGCTACACCGAGGCGGAGAAGAAGGCGATCGCCGAAACGTACCTGATCCCCCGGCAGCGGGAGGAGGCCGGGCTGGAGGAGGAGGAGCTGCGGATCGAGGACGACGCGCTCCGCACGGTGATCTCCGAGTACACCCGCGAGGCCGGGGTGCGGCAGCTCGAGCGCGAGCTCGGCAAGGTGGCGCGCAAGGCGGCCCGCCGCATCGCCGGCGGCAGCGCGACCGGGGTGCAGGTGGACCAGCCCACCGTGAAGGAGCTGCTCGGGCGCACCCGGGTGCACCCGGAGCGCGCCGGCGGCGAGGACATCGTCGGCGTGGCGACGGGGATGTACTACACCCCCATGGGCGGCGACATCATGTTCATAGAGGTGAGCGCGCAGCAGCGCACCTCGGCGACACCGGCCGCCACGGCGGCGGAGAGCGAGAACGCCCCCGCCGGCTTCGGCAACCTGGTGCTGACGGGGCAGCTCGGCGACGTCATGAAGGAGTCCGCGCGCGCCGCGCTGACCTACGCGCGCGCCCACGCGGTGCGCTACGGCATCGATCCGCGGAAGGCGTGGGGCTCGGAGATGCACATCCACGTGCCGGCGGGTGCCATCCCCAAGGACGGTCCCTCGGCCGGTGTCGCGCTCAGCGTGGCGCTGGTGTCGGTGCTGTCCAACACCCCGGTCCGCTCGGACGTGGCGATGACCGGCGAGGTGACGCTGACCGGGCGGGTGCTCCCCATCGGGGGGGTGAAGGAGAAGCTGCTCGGCGCCCACCGGGCCGGGATCAAGACGATCGTCATCCCCCGGGCCAACGAGGCCGACCTGGAGGACCTGCCGCGGGAGGTCCTCGACCAGCTGGAGATCCACCCGGTGGAGACGATCGACGAGGCGCTCGGGATCGCGCTCAAGGGCGCCAGCATGAGCGAGGGGAAGCTGCTCTTCCCCGAGCTGCCGCTCCCCCCTGGGGGAGCGGCGCGCAACCCCGAAACAGGGACGCGCATGCACGGAGGGCGGTAGGGAGCCTCCGCGCGGGGAGGTGCGGATGAGGGGGGAACCCACCCGGGCTCCCCCCTCTTCTCTTCACAGCGGCATGATCTCGAAGCGGTCCAGCTCGCGCGGGATCGATTGGGCTTCCGGGGGAGCGTCGGCGAGCAGTCCCTGCCAGAAGGGCTCATCCCAGGCGCCGTGCAGATACAGGTAGCGACACACGTTGATCAGCACCACCCGCAGGCTGGAGCCGTGCCAGGGGCCGAGGCCGGACTCCTGGTAGTGCCCCTCAAACTCCACGAAGGTGACGGGCTCCCCGCCCTGGGCGCGGGCGTCCAATCGCGCGCGCACGGACTCCACCTGGTCTCGGTCCACCTTGTAGGTGCCGTAGAAAGGGTTGATCTCCAGGATGGTTGCCGGGGTGTCCGTCGTTCCCAGCTGCTCGTGGAAGAGCGGGTACACCGAATGGGCGATGGCGTACGCGTACGCGTCCGGGTACAGGTCCTTGGTTTCCGGGTGGAACTTGCTGTGCAGGATCTGCCGCGTGCGGATGTCCGCGAGCGCCTGCATGATGGTGCGTCCGTCCTGGCTGTTCATGGCGTGTCGTTGAAGGAAGGGGAGGCGGGCTCCGCCATCGCGAGCAGCTCCGCGGTGTGGAGGGTGCGGCGGCCATCGCAGAAGTCGCCGATCTGGCTGCGGCACGAGAAGCCGGGGGCGACCACCAGATCCTCGGGGGCGGCGGCGCGCACCGCGGGGAACAGCACCCGCTCCCCGCACGCGCGGGACACCTCGTAGTGTCCCTGCTCGTAGCCGAAGGAGCCGGCCATCCCGCAGCACCCCGAGTCGAGCACGCTGAACTCCAGCCCCTCCACTCGTCCCAGCACCTCGGCGGTGGGAGCCATTCCGACCAGCGCCTTCTGGTGGCAGTGGCCGTGGACCACGGCGCGTCGGCGCAGCGTCCCGGGGCGGTAGTCCGGCAGCTCGGCGAGCAATTCTTCCAGAGTGCGGGAAGCAGCAGCGAGCGCCCGGGTGCGCGGATCGCGGACCAGGTCCGGCAGCTCGTCGCGCAGGGTGAGGATGCAGCTCGGCTCCACCCCCACGACCACCGCGCCGCCCTCGATCTGCGGGGCGAGGGTGTCGGTCAACTGCTGCAGCGAGTCGCGGGCCTCGTCCAGCAGCCCCTTGGAGATCAGCGCCCGCCCGCAGCACACCTGGCGGCGCGGGAGTTCCACGTGGAAACCCGCGCGCTCCAACACGGTCACCGCCGCATGGAGCGGCTCCGGCTGGAAGAAGTTGTGGAAGGTGTCGTCCAGCAGGATCACCCGCGGCCTGCCATCGGCGGCGCCGTTCCGCCCGCGCCCATAGGCGCGGCGGAAGGGAACGGGGGCGAGCTCCGGTAGCGTGCGGCGGGGGTCCACGTGGGACAGGCTCTTCAGCGCTCCGCCGAAGAGGCGGCTCCCCAGGTTGGCAAGACCGGGAGCGAAGCTCCCCGCCTTCGCGAACTGGTGGATGCGCCCGAAGAAGAGCGCTTCCCGCGGCGTTCCGTGCTCGCGGTGGTGATGGGCGAGGAACTCCGCCTTGTAGCGCGCCATGTCGACGCCGACGGGGCACTCGGTCTTGCACGCCTTGCAGGCGAGGCACAGGTCCAGCGCCTCCAGCACCTCCGTACTCGCCATCCCCGGAAGCGCCCCTGTCATCGCCTCGCGCAACGCGTTGGCGCGGCCGCGGGTGGAGTGCTGCTCCTCGCGCGTCACCATGAAGGACGGGCACATGGTTCCGGCGTCCAGCTTGCGGCAGATCGCCATCCCGTTGCACTTCTCCACCGCCCTGTCCCACCCGCCGTCCTCGCCGTAGTCGAACCAGGTCTCCGGGGCGGTGGCGGAGTACGATTCCCCGAAGCGCAGGTTTTCCGACATCCGCTGCACGGGGGGGACGATCTTGCCCGGGTTCATCCGCCCCTCCGGGTCCCACGCCTGCTTGACCGCCCGGTGCAGCTCCAGGATCTCGCGGCCGAACATCAGGGGGAGAAACTCGGAGCGGGCGAGTCCGTCGCCGTGCTCGCCGGACAAGGAGCCGCCGAACTCCACCACCAGCTCGGCGATGTCGCCGGCGATCGCCTGCATCCGCCGTACGTCGTCGCCCAGCTTCAGGTTCAGGTCCACGCGGATGTGCAGGCATCCCTGCCCGGCGTGCCCGAAGAAGCCCAGGGTGGTGCCGTGCCGATGGACGATCTCCTCGAAGCGGCGGGTGTACGCCCCCAGCTTTTCCGGGGGGATCCCGGTGTCCTCCACGAACTCCTGCGGCTTGATGTCGCGCGTGGGGGTGGTGCGGTACAGGAAGCCGGTCGCCGCCTGACGCAGCGCCCACGCCGCGGTCTGCTCCCGCAGCCCCAGGAACACGCCGGGCGTGGGGCGGCCCGGGAGGCTGGGGGCGCGCTCGGCGAAGTCGTGCGCCAGCC
>JALZKG010000049.1 GCA_030859365.1 Gemmatimonadota bacterium | reverse complement strand
CTTCACCTCCCACCGGAAGGCTATCTTGAAGCACTTCATCCGATCCCGCTTCTCCCGCATGGCGGCCGGGGTTGCGGTCGTCCTCGGGACGGCCGCGACGCTCTCCGCCCACGACTTCTGGCTCGTTCCCAACGCATTCGTGATCGCGCCCGGGGGTGACCTCGAGGTTCGGGGCCAGACCAGCAGCCGGTTCCCCACCAGCGAGGCGGCTGTCGCCCTTGCCCGTGTCGCCGACGCACGGCTGATCGACGCGGGGGGGGAGGCCGCTCTCCGCGGTCTCTCCCACGCGGGCAAGTCGCTGTTGATCCGCGAACGCCCCCGGTCTTCCGGCCAGAAGGTGGTCGCGGTCGCTCTGCATCCGATCTCGGTGCGCGAGTCGCCGGAAAGCTTCCGACGCTACCTCGTGCTGGAGGGCGCGCCGGAGGTGGCGGAACGCTACGAGCGGGAGGGCAAGCTTCCCACGGACAGTATCACCCGCCGTTACGCCAAGTACGCGAAGACGATCGTCGAAGTGGGCCAGAATGGTCCCCGCGCCTTTTCCCGGACGGCCGGTCATCCATTGGAGTTCGTCCCGCTCGAGGACCCCTCAGCGCTCAGGCCAGGCGATACCTTCGCGGGCCGTCTGCTGTACCGGGGTGTTCCGCTGGCGGGAGCCAGGATACATGCCAGCGGGGTCCCCATGGAGCCCACGCTGGATCCGGAGGCGGCAGCTCGACAGGCCGTTGAGGTGGAGGCCGAGACCGACGCCCAGGGAATCGTCCGGTTCCCCGTTCGGAGCGCCGGCCTCTGGAACGTGCGTACCCTTCACATTCTCCCTGCGGAGCCCGGCTCGGGCGCCGATTGGGACGTGCACTGGGCGACGCTGGTCTTCGGGGTGGGGCCGGCCGCGACGAGCCAATCCCGTACCGCCGGCGAAGCGCCTCGGGTCCTGGGAACCCCGACATCGGGAGGTGTCCAGGATGACTCCGCGGCCGTGGCGAGCGTGGTCGACCAGTATCACCGCGCCCTGGCCAACGGCGACTCCGCTGCCGTGCTTCGTCTGCTCGCTCCCGATGCCATCATCCTGGAAAGCGGAGGAGTGGAGACGCGCGCGGAGTACCTCTCGCACCATCTGCCCGGTGACATCGCTTTTGCTCGGGCCGTGCCGCGGGAGCGGGGACCGATCCGGGTCGTGGTGCGCGGAGACGTGGCGTGGGCGACATCCACCAGCACCTCGCGAGGTGAATACCGGGCGCGCGCAATCAACTCCGCTGGCGCCGAGCTGATGGTGATCACGCGTACGCCGGAGGGGTGGAAGATCGCCGCGATCCACTGGTCCTCGCGTGCGCTTCGGTCCTGAGCAGGACGATTGCACGGCCGAAGGATGACGGCGCGGGGGCGATCGAAAAGGGGAGCCGGACGGCTCCCCTTTTCTCATGGTCGAGAAGCGGCGCAGACCGCCAGGCGACCAGCGGCGTCAGCGCATCCGCGCGTTCCCCGCGCCGCCCCGACCGCCGCGACGCTGCTGGACCAGCTCCCGCAGTCGGCTCTGCTGCTCGGCGGTCAGCACCGCCCGCGCCTCCTGCATGGCGGTGCGCCGGTTGGAGCGCATCTGCTCCACCACGGGGCGCAGCTCCTCCGGGATCCGCCGCTGAGCACGAGCTCCTTCCCGACGGACTCCCCAGCGCCGTTCGCCGGAGAGCGCACGCGCCTCGCCACCCCTGCCCTGCCATGCCCCGGATGCCCGGAGCTGCTCCCCGAGCGGGCGGTTCTGCGCCTGGAGCCGCGCCCCGATCACCTCCAGCCGACGCACCTGCTCCGCGCTGAGCCCCATCTCCGCGTGATGCCGGAGCACCACTGCGAATGGGGCGGGGTTGCGGTCGCGCACCGCCTGCTCCCGCGCCGGTGGAGTGCCCCGCGCCTGGGCATTCAGCGTCGCGGGCGCGAGGGCCAGCGCCGCCACCAGGAACGTACCGTAGAAACGCTTCATCTGCGTGCTCCCTGTGCAATGGAATTTGGAATGGAAATCGTCAGGCGGATGGTGCCGGCCGGCGCTCATCTCCTCCTACGAGCTAGTACCCCCGCGCCCGGGGGGATGTTGGCGGGGAGGCGCAGGGTCTCCCCCCGTCGAACGATGGAAGCAGCAATGACCCAGATCGACTCGGGTGGGGATCACCCGTGGAGGCAGCCGGGCGAAACGCGCGACTACGTGCAGCTGATGATGGCGGCCGCCCGCCAAGCGAGATTCGGCGGCTCAACCCGCAACTGAAGCTGAACCGCACGCGCAACGACACCCGTTCCATGGCACGGATCCCGGTGGCGAGCTGAAGCGGCGCCCGTAGCCCTCTTGACGGGGCCTGGCCTGCGTGCTACCCTTCTGTCGTGCTTCGGCACCGCGGCGATTTCTTGCGATTGCATCCGCGTCAACAACTGCTAAACCGCTCCGGGGGTCCCGGGCGGCTTTCACCGCCCGGGACCCCTTTGCGTTGCGATCCACCACCCGAGATCGATGCCCGTGAAGAAGCTCTGCCCCGCGACCTGTTGCTGCATGTGCATGTACGACTCTCCCCCGGGGAAGGAGGACGGGCACCTGCGCGCACCCGGCGCGCTCGTGTAGGCGGACCGAAACGCTTCGGACCCCACAGCCCGACCTCTCCCCCCCGAGAGGGCCGGGCTTTTTTATCGCCGCACCCATCATCATCCGCAAGGAAGGAATACGCGTGCCGATCACCCCCGATCGCCCGCTGGCGATCTTCTACGAGCACCCCGAATGGTTCCGGCCGCTCTTCGCCGAGCTGGACCGCCGGGCAACGCCGTACGTGAAGCTCCACGCGGCGAGCCACCGCTTCGACCCCGCGGATCCGGTTCCATACTCGCTCGTCTTCAACCGCATGAGCCCCTCGGCGTACAACCGCGACGCGGCGAACGCCATCTTCTACACCACGTCGTACCTCGCCCATCTGAAGCGGCGCGGCGTGCGCGTGGTGAACGGGTACCAGGCGTGGCTCACCGAAACCTCCAAGGCGGACCAGCTCGCGCTGCTGGAGCAGCTGGGCCTCCCCTACCCCGCCGCGCGCGTCATCAACCGCGCGGACCAGGCCGCGGCGGCCGCGGAGGGGCTCCGCTTCCCCGTGGTGATCAAGCCGAACATCGGCGGGAGCGGCGCGGGGGTGCGCCGCTTCGAGACCCCCCACGAACTCGCCGCGGCGGCCGCGGCCGGTGAGCTGGAGCTGGGCGTCGACTCGACCGCGCTGGTGCAGGAGTTCATCCCGGCGGAAGCGAGCCGGATCGTCCGGGTGGAGGTGCTCGGCGGCCGGTACCTGTACGGGATCCGCATCTACACGCCGGGACACTCCTTCGACCTGTGCCCGGCCGACGTCTGCCAGCGGGTGGACGGTGCCGCGCTCGACGCCCGGATCTGCGCGGTGGACGCTCCGACGCGGGGGCTGCGGGTGGAGGGCTACGAACCACCCATCGAAATCCGCGCGCAGGTCGAGCGGATCATGGCGGCGGCCGGGGTCGAGGTTGGGGGTGTCGAATACATGATCGACGAGCGCGACGGGCAGCTGTACTTCTACGACATCAACGCGCTGTCGAACTTCGTGGCCGACGCGCCGAACGTGATCGGCTTCGATCCCTTCGCGCGGCTCGCCGACTTCCTGGAGCGGGAAGCC
>JALZKG010000023.1 GCA_030859365.1 Gemmatimonadota bacterium | reverse complement strand
TCTGCGCCAGCGCCTCACGCCAGGATTCGATCTCGCGAAGAAATGCATCATCCACCTCCGCCGTGCCGCGCCTCGTGCGGGTGGACTCCGCGTACTTGTCGAACGAGCCCTGCAGGATTGCATCCTTCGCGAAGATCCCCGCGATCTCGCTCCATCGCTCCGCGTAGTCCGTGTAGCGCAGGTACAGCACGCGCGCCTTGGACGCGGGATCGGTCTTTTCCGGCTTGACCCGGCAGTCGTAAACGGCGAACTCCTCGAAGTCGCTCAGAACGGAAAGCGGCAGCTTGGCGGACCAGGCGTAGCGGCGGAGCTGAAACGCGGGATGGATGTCCTGCCGGATGTTGACCTGCGGCTTCTTCGCCTCCAAAAAGAACTTACGGGTTCCGCCAATGCGGAACCCGTAGTCCGGCGCCTTGGCCGCGCCCCCAATCTTGATGGCGTCCTCGTGCACCACCTCCTTGTACGCCTCCGCCCAACCTTGGCGGTTGTTCACGTCCCAGCCCAGCGACTCCCAGAACGGATCGAGGAACTCGCGCCGGAGCTGCGTCTCGTTGTACTGGCCGGAGCGGTACGCATCCGCGTTTCTATGGAAGCGCTCCACGAGATCAAGGACCTTTGCCGGAGGACCCATGGCGGAAGTATCAGCGAGTGTAGGAGGAAAGGGACCCATAGAATAGCTTCCGCACCGACCCCCCGAAAGCGTGCGTCCGCCGCCACGCTACAACCGCTCCAGGAACTCCGCCAGCGTGCGCCGCGGCGTTTCCGCGTCCGCGGCGTCGATGCGGATGGCGCCGGCGGAGATGATCAGGCGGAACCCGGTCTCGGTGGGGATCCCCGTTTCCACCGTGGCGGACTCCGGGACCATCAGAAGAAAGCCGCTGGTCGGGTTGGGGGTGGTGGGGACGAACACGGCCACCAGATCCGGGATGCCGAGCCCCTCGCGAAAGGTGTCTGGCGCCGCCGCCGTCACGAAACCCATCGCCCAGGAGTTCGCCTTGGGGTACTCCACCAGGACGCAGCGCTTGAAGGTGCCGCTCTGGGCGTCCAGCGTGCTGTGGGTGATCTGCGTCGCCGTGCCGTAGACCCACGAGGCGAGCGGGATCCGCGAAAGGCGCTGGTCCAGCCAGAGGATCAGCGCCACGCCAAAGCGGGAGCGGGAAAGGGCCCCCACCGCGATCAGCCCGAGCAGCAGGAGGATTAGGCCCAGACCCGGGAGCGGGATGGGGAGAAAGGGGCCGACCACCCGCCCCAGGAACCCATCCACGAAGCGGAAGAGCCAGAGCAGCGCCCACCCGGTCACCGCGATCGGCGCGACGATCACCAGCCCCGACCGTAGATCTCGGCGCAGGGAGCGGGGAAAGGATCGAGTGCGCCGGCGCGTCGCGGCCATGGGTCGGGTTCCCGTGACGGATGGGTGGGACCCGGCGGTACCCGGCAGCGTCGAAAAAGATCGGAGGCCGGGCGGGCTCCGGCGTCGTCCTATAGGTTCAGCCAGTAGTTGACCTTGAGAATTAGCACGTTCTCGGCCGGGGCGCCGAACAGATCCGCCGCGTCGCCCCACACGCTGAACTCGTTGGCGAAGCGGTCCTCCCCGAAGCGCCCCTGCTGCCACACCAGGAAGAGGGTGGAGCCAGGGCGATATTCCCAGCGCAGCACCGCGTTGCCGCGGAGTGAGCGGATGCGAAAGTCCCGCTCGCGGAAGGAGAAGTCCGCGGTCCCGTCGCCGTCCAGGTCCGTGTGGCGCCGCCCCGCCGCGTCCAGGCAGGTGGTCCCTCCCGCGCAGCGCACCCCGTCACCCGCTTCGATTGCGTCCCCCTCCTCCAGCTCCTGGAAGTCGAAGCTGGAGGCGCGGCGTAGCGCCTTGTACGTGACGTAGTCGCCCGCGGACAGGAGCGGCTGCGCGAAGAGCTGGAGGGTAAGGCTGGGGGAGAAGGTCACGTTGAGACGCGTGTCCAGCGTGGCGGTGCGGCGCTCCAGCTCCGCGAACAGGTAGCGCTGCCCGAACGTGGGCTCGTATCCCAGGTCCGGGGTCGTGGCCACGTACTGCGCCGGGTTCCGCTCCCACTGGTACCCGGGCTCTATCTCGAGCTCGACTCGCGAGGAGGGGCGCAGGTTGACCTCCAGGTCGGCGCCCCATCTCCCTCCACCCCGCGTCCCGCGCGCAACCGCCAGCGACGGCTCCAGCGACACGCGCGCGCGGCCGTCGGTGCTCCCCTGCACGCTCCAGCTGACCGCGGCGGGGTCCAGCAGCAGTGGGCCCCCCCGGGTGGCGGAGTCGCTCAGGTACTCCGGCTTGTAGTCGCCGCTCAGGCGGAGGGACCAGTAGTTCAGGAAGGTCACCGACGCGTTGACGGACACCGCGCCGGCCTTGTGCGCCCGGCCCCACGCGGCGTACGGGAAGGGGTCGCTCAGGACGGCGTGACGCCAGTTGTGGAAGGTGGCCGCGGTCAGGCGGTAGGAGCGGAACAGGGGTCCGGTTTCGGTCTCCTGGTATTGCGCACGCGCACCGGCGTCCAGGCGCTCGCTCCCGCGGAAGAAGCCCAGGTCGTTGACCTCGAAGCCGGGGGTGCGCTGCGCGGCCCACGCCGCCCCGGTCCATCGGCCACCTCCGCGGCGATCCAGCTGCAGGCGCCACTCCGCTCCCGACATGGAGGTCGCGGCGGAGTCCACCTCGAGGTAGTCGGCGTCGGGGCGCTGAAAGTAGTGATTGGCCGAGCGCTGGATGCGCAGCAGTGCCTCGGCGGGGCCGCGGACGTGGCTCCCCGCCAGGAAGCCGGTCAGCGCCCACTCCTGGTCCTTCCAGGTATGCTCCCAGTCCAACCCGGCGCTGAAGGCGGAGGACGGGACAAGGTCGAGCACGCCGGTTTCCGGGAGGTGCCGCCGGATGCCGGTGACGATCCCGCCTACCTGCGTGGCCGCGCCGATCTCCCGCCGCCCGCGCGCCACTCCGTACAGCGTGGCGGGCTCGGCGATGAACGGCACCACGCTGTCGCCATCCAGAAAGAACGCCCGCCCTTTCTCCTCCCCGGTCAGCGCCACGAGTGATCCGAGCGCAAGCCCTCCCGCGGTCCGCCCCGTCAGCTTGGCCGCGCCGAGGATGGCGCTCTGCGCAGGGACGTCCAC
>JALZKG010000006.1 GCA_030859365.1 Gemmatimonadota bacterium | reverse complement strand
CGGCTGGGCCGGAAGCTGCGGCGGTGGTGCACCCTCTTCGGGGACGGCGCCGGTCTGGCAGGCGGGGGCGATCAGCAGCAGAAGGGTCCAGAACGCTTTCATGGCATTTCTCCGGTTTGGCGGGACCACCCGCGCTTGGTTTGCCCGCACAACCTGCTTTCATCGGAACACCTCTTGCGCTCCGGCCGGCTTCGGTTCGACACCCCACACCCGGAGAATACCATGCCACAGTCCGACGACACCAACCGCAGCGGATCCGGCGGGAGCGCTCCCAAGAAGGGGAGCGGAGAAGACAACCAGGGCGCCGAGTTCGGTGCGTCGGAGCCGGCGACCGCCGGGACCAACCGGGATGCGGACGCGTCCGGCGAGTCCAAAAATCAGGGGCACGGGCATACCGATCCGCGCAAGGAGTAGCGGAGCGGGTTGGCGGGTGTGCGCGAGCGGGCGGCTACGCCAAACCCGGGACCGGGACCGTGCACACGCTTCTAGGCGACCGCCCCCGCTACGATCTCAAACCCCGCCTCGGGCGTGGGTACCGGCTCGTCCGACACGGAGATCGCGACGCGGAGCCGCTCCACCGCCGCCGCCGCCTCCTCTGCGCCGCGGGCGTGGATCGCGGCGAGCGGCTGGCCTGCGGCGACGCGGTCCCCGGTGCGGACGCGGAGCACCACACCCACGGCGGGGTCTACCGGAGCGGTCTTGATACGCCGTCCGGCGCCGAGCGCAAGGGCGGCGTCGGCGACGCCTCGCGCGTCCACCCGCCGAATCCACCCCCCGTCGCCCTCGGCCGTGAACAGCTCCCGGTGCGGAGCGGCGGGGAGACGCTCCGGCTCCTCCACAACGCGCGGGTCTCCTCCCTGCGCCTCGATCAGCGCTTCCAGCCTGGCGGCCGCCGCGCCGCTGTCGCGCAGCGCTTCCAGCCGCCCCACCGCTGCCGGGAGGTCCGGTGCGGCCCCGGCGAGCACCATCGCGTGTGAGCCCAGCTCCCGCGTCAGCGTCCAGAGTTCCGGAGGGCCTCCGCCGCGGAGGGTGTCGATCGCCTCCCGCACCTCCAGCGCGTTCCCCACCGCGCGCCCGAGCGGCTCGCTCATGGGCGACAGGATCGCGCGGGTTCGGCGGTCCGCCCCACCGCCGATCCCCACCAGCGCCGCGGCCAGCTCCCGTGCCTCGTCCGCGCTCTGCATAAAGGCGCCGGCACCCCACTTCACGTCCAGTACGATCGCCCCGGCCCCGCCCGCCTGCTTTTTGGACATGATGCTGCTCGCGATCAGCGGGACGCAGTCCACCGTGGCGGTCACGTCACGCAGCGCGTAAAGCTTGCCGTCGGCCGGAACCAGCTCCGCGCTCTGCCCCACCAGGGCGCACCCGATGCGCCGTACCTGGGCCCGCATCCGCTCCAGCGGAAGGGTGACGGTGAAGCCGGGGATCGACTCCAGCTTGTCCAGCGTTCCCCCGGTGTGCCCCAGGCCGCGTCCCGACATCTTCACGAAGGCGAGACCCGCGGCGGCGAGCAGAGGCACCAGCACCAGCGAGGTCTTGTCGCCGACTCCCCCGGTGGAGTGCTTGTCCACTGTCGGCCGGTCCAGGCCTCTCCAGTCGAGCGTGGCTCCGGTGGCGACCATCCCCCGGGTCAACGCCAGCGTTTCGGCGGCGCCCATTCCACGCCAGCACACCGCCATCAGCCAGGCGGCGAGCTGGTAGTCGGGAACGCTCCCATCCACCACGGTGCGGCAGAGCGCCCGCAGCTCATCCGCATCCAGCGCTTCGCCCCGCTTCTTGCGCTCGATCAGCCCTCGGATCTCCGTCACCCGCGGGGGCTCCGGCCCAGGCGCGACTCGCTGAAGGCGCCCGGGAGCAGCTCGCGTACGGTGGTCACCCGGGGCGCGACGCCGGCTCCACCCGGGGTGACCATCCGCATCTCCGGCCCGAACTCGTACAGCACCTGGCGGCAGCTTCCGCAGGGAGGGCAGGGGGCGTCGTCCTCCGGCCCGACCACGGCCACCGCCCGAAAGCTCCGCACCCCCTCCGACACCGCCTTGCCGACCGCCACCCGCTCGGCGCAGTGGGTGAGCCCGTAGGAGGCGTTCTCCACGTTGCACCCGGTGAAGATCCGCCCGTCCTCCGCCAGCAGCGCCGCGCCGACGGGGAAGCCGCTGTACGGAGCGTAGGCGTGACCACGGGCTTCTCGCGCGCGGCCGAGCAGAGTTTCCGCCATCGCCGGCGGCAGTGGCTGGTGTGGTTCCGAGAGCTCCATGCGCCTCGCTACGGAAGTCCCAGTTCGAAGCGGTCCTTGATCTCGCGCAGCAGCCGCTCGTCGCGGTCGCGCGGCTGCGGAAAGAAGAGCACGTCGGAAAGGGTGTTCAGCGCCACCCGCAGGTTGCGGAACTGGTCGGCGGCCTGGATAAACACGTCGCCCAGCCCGTGCTGCAGCGCCAGGGAGGTAGCGGCCGCGCCGCGAAAGCCGGCCGCGCCCATCGCGTCGTAGTAGGAGAGCGGGGGAGCGCCCCGCCGCTGCACCCGGTAGGTGACGCGGTCGGGGAAGATTCCGGCCATCCAGAGGGCCAGGTTGCCGAGGTGCGCACGGAGCAGAAACTCCCGCTCACCGCGGGCGCGCTCCAGCTCCAGCAGGATGTCGGCGAGGTAGGTGAAGCGCGCCGGATCCCCCTCGCAGATCCGCTCCGCGCTCCCTGCGCGTCCGAACTCCAGCAGCAGCGCCGTGGTATAGTCGGCGAGCCGCTGGTCCGCGATCTCGCGCTGCAGCAGCGCGTGCCGCACCAGCAGATAGAACACCAGCGGGGCCGGCGTCTGGTTCACGGCTCCGGTCTGCAGCAGCCGCCGCGCGACCACGGCGTCGTCCAGCAGCGCGTCCATCCCCTGCTCCCGCAGCCGCTCCTCGCCCCCGGGTCCGGCAAGCGCAACCAGGATCTCCGCCTCGCGGCGTCCGAACGTTGCCCGCACGTTGGGTTTGATCATCGTGTTCTCCGGTGAAGGGTCCACTGCTCTTCCCCCCGGTCTTCTACCTGCGAGGTGGAACCGGTGTTTCACTCACCCGCGCTACTGATCACATCCCGGGCCACGGCGCGCGCCAGTCCGTCGCGTGCGTCGTTCAGCGCTTCGCGCGCGGCCCGAAAACGCAGGCCGGAGCGCTGGCAGGCAAGGTCGCACAGCCGCAGCAGCCGCGCGGCCGACTCGGCATCCACCGGCACGGAGGTGCCGGCCATGGGC
>JALZKG010000463.1 GCA_030859365.1 Gemmatimonadota bacterium | reverse complement strand
CTTCTGGGGGCTCGTCCACTTCGCCAGCCGCGGCGCGATGGACATCCGCGGCCTCGGGGAACAAACCTGCCAGCAGCTTCTCCGCGCGGGGCTGGTTCACGACGTGGCGGACGTGTTCTCCCTCGGTCCGGAGCAGCTGCTCGAACTGGAAGGATTTCAGCAGCGCTCCGCCGACAACCTGGTGAACGGGATCCGGGAGGCGCGCTCCCGCGGGCTGGCCCGGGTGCTCTTCGGACTCGGGGTGCGCCACGTGGGCGCGACCGCGGCCGAGATCCTGGCCCGCGCGTTCGGGAGCATGGAGCGGCTGATGGAGGCCGACACGGCCGAGCTCGCGGCGGTGCATGGAATCGGCCGCACGACCGCCGGGGCGCTCGGCGCGTTCCTCTCCGAGCCCCAGAACCAGCGGACGGTGGCGAAGCTCCGCGCCGCCGGCGTGGTGCTGACCGAGGAGCGGGCGAAGCCGGCGGAGGGGCTGCTTCAGGGGTCCACGCTGGTGATTACCGGCACCCTGCCGACGCTGTCCCGCGTCGAGGCGACCGCGCTGATCGAGCAGGCGGGCGGCCGGGTGGCCGGAAGCGTCACCAAGAAGACGGACTTTCTGCTCGCCGGCGCGGACGCCGGCTCCAAGCTCGCGCGGGCACGGGAGCTGGGCACCCCGGTGCTCACCGAGGATGCGCTCCGGGCCCGGCTGGATCCACCCCCCTCACCCTCCACCTGACCCGCCGATGAACGACGCCGCTGCCTCCACCCTGCTCGTCTCCTTCCCCGGGACGATCCTCCCCGCGCTCGCCAGCGCGCTCGGCACCCGGATGGATGCGGCCGAGGCCGCACAGCTGCTCCGCGAAATGGGTTCCGCCCTCGGAGAGCCGCTGCACCGGCTTCTGGAGGTGCAGGTCGACGAGCGCTTCCCCGGCACCCGGCCGGAGCAGCTCGCCGAGGACGAGTTCTGGGCAGCCTTTTCGGAGCTCTTCCAGCAGATGGGATGGGGCGACCTGACCCGGGAGCGGCTGCACCCGGGCGTGGCGGCACTGAGCAGCTCCCACTGGTTCGAGGCGGCCCCGGACGCCGGCGGCTCCTTCCCCGCCTGCCACCTTTCCACGGGGGCACTCGCGGAGTTGCTCCGCCGCGTCGCCGGCGAGCAGACCGCGGTGCTGGAGGTGGAGTGCCGCAGCCGCGGCGACGGGCGCTGCCGCTTTCTCGTCGGAGGCGAGCAGACGCTCAGCCCACTGTTCGGGGCCATGCAGGATGGAACGCCGTATCGGCAGGCCATCGAGTCGCTCGGCTAGCACATGCGCGGACGCCGCACAGGGGTGGGGATCTGATGTCGCGAGTGCTCGCGCTCGACTACGGCACCCGGCGCATCGGAGTTGCGCTCTCCGATCCGACGCGCACCATCGCGACGCCACTCCCCACGCTGGTGCGGCGGGCCCGCAAGCGCCCCCCGTGGACGGAAATCCTCCGGATCATCGCGGAAGGCGAGGTGTCCGAGATCGTGATCGGTCTGCCGCTCGACCTGTCGGGAGAAGAAGGCGCATGGGCGGCCGAAGTGCGCGATTTCGGCGAGCAGCTCCGGCGCCGGGCCGGGCTCCCGGTTCACTGGATCGACGAGCGGCTGACCTCGGTCCGTGCCGAGCGGCTCGTACGCAGCTCCGGCCTGCCGCGTGGGCGTCGCGAAGAAAAGGAAAGGGTGGACGCGGCTGCCGCCGCCCTGATCCTCCAGAACTGGCTGGCTGCCGGACCGGCGCGTGACTCCCCTCCAGGTGAAGATGCGTAGCTCCGCGATCCGAGGCGCCTCGCTGGCGGCGGTGCTGCTCTGTGCCGCCTGCGGGAGCGCCACCGACGGCCCGTCGGTCCGGGTGACGATTCCCCCCGGGAGCGGGCTGTCGGCGTCGGCGGATTCGCTCGTGGCGCGGAAAGTCATCGGATCGGCGGATGCGTTCAAGCTGTACGCCCGGATCAGGGGCGTCGACCGCAGAATCAAGCCGGGTGTCTACGACGTGCCGCCCGGCGCCTCGTGGCGCGCCGTGCTGGACCAGCTGGTTGCGGGCGAGGTCGTAACGCAGTTGCTCGCCGTACCCGAGGGATGGACGGTGGCTCAGATTGCCCAGCGAGTCGCCGGCCTCGTCGGCGTTTCGCACGACTCTGTGGTGCGGCTCGCCACCGCTCCCGGCGCAGCCGAGCGCTTCAAGGTGCCTGGCCCCACGCTCGAGGGGTACCTGTACCCGGCGACCTACACCTTTCCTGTGGGAGCCTCGGCGGAACAGATGCTGCGGGCGATGACCACCCGCTACAGGCAGGCGTGGACGCCGGAGATGCGGCAGCGGGCCGACTCGCTCGGACTGGAGGAGCGGGAGGTCGTGGCCCTCGCCTCCATCATCGAGAAGGAAGCCAGGGTCTGGCAGGAGCGGCCGACGATCTCGGCCGTGTACCACAACCGGCTGCGGATCGGGATGCGCCTCCAGGCGGATCCGACCGTGCAGTACGCCCTGGGAGCACACCAGAGCCGGCTGCTGTACGCACACATCGACAGCGTAGCCGACAACCCGTACAACACGTACCGCCACGACGGGCTCCCGCCGGGGCCGATCGCGTCGCCCAGCCGCGGCGCCATTGAGGCCGCGCTGAACCCCGCCGACGTCGACTACCTGTACTTCGTCGCCCGTCCCGACGGCACCCACGTCTTCACCCGCTCGCTCGCCGAGCACAACGCTGCGCGCCGGACGGTCCGCCCCGCACCATCCGCGGCGCCGGGGCGATGACGCGGAACCCGGTGCCGGGCGACGAGCTGGCCAGGCGGCTGTCGCTGATCGTCGTCGCCGACACCGCGGGACGTTCCCCGGGGGAGCTCTTGCAGCAGGTGCGAGGGGCACTCGCTGCCGGTGCCCCTGCGCTCCAGCTACGCTCGAAAGGCCCTTCTGCGCGGGATGAATACACGCTCGCCGTGCGGCTCCGCCACGAAACCCGCGCGTGCGGCGCGCTCTTCTTCGTCAACGACCGGGTCGACGTGGCGCTCGCGTGCGGCGCGGATGGGGCGCACCTGGGGACCGACGACCTGCCCCTCGTGGCAGCGCGCCGCATCACCCCTCCCGGTTTTCTGCTGGGCTTCTCCGCCGGAACCGTGGCGGAGGCCCGCGCCGCGGAGCAGGAGGGAGCGGATTATCTGGGGGTGGGGGCGGTGTTTGCGACCGGGAGCAAGACGGACGCCGGCGCGCCCATCGGGACCGCGCGTCTGCAGGAGATCGTACGGTCGGTAGCGATTCCCGTGGTCGGGATCGGTGGGATCGGCGTGAACAACGTGGGGAAGATCCGCGCCGCGGGAGCTGCCGGCGCGGCCGTGATTCGCGCCGTGTTAGGCGCAACAGACCCCGGAGCCGCCGTTCGGGCCCTCCTCCCGCCCGGGGCCGGTCACTCGTAGCCGTTCATCTGGTGCTTGACCAGCATCCGATGAATCGTCTTTCGGTCGATCCCCGCGGTCCGCGCGGCGTGCGAAATGTTTCCGTCGTGGCGGCTCAGCAGACTGCGCAGATACTCCTGCTCGAACAGGCCGACCGCTTCCGCCTTGGCGACGTGGAACGGCTGGTCCGTCGAGATGGCGAAGCCCGATCCTAGCGCACGTTCCGGGATCCCACCCAGTAGCTCCTCCGGGACATCCTCCAGCCCCATCGGTTGATCCGGTGCGGAGAGGGATACCATCCGCTCCATGATGTTCTGCAGCTCACGGACGTTGCCGGGCCACCGGTACTCCGTCAGCACGCGCATCGCGTCCGGCGCGAGGCGAAGCTGACCCCGGTCGTACTGCTCTGCGAATCGGCGCACGAAGTAATCGACCAGCGGGGGTACGTCCTCCGGGCGGTTGCGGAGCGGCGGGAGTCGGATCGGCACGACGTTCAGCCGGAAGAGCAGGTCCTGGCGGAGGTGCCCCTCGCGGACCGCACCCTCGGGATCGCGGTTGGTAGCCGAAACCCAGCGAACGTCAACGGGGACCTCGCTGTCGCCACCGACTCTGCGGATCACCCTCTCCTGGATGACCCGGAGCATCTTGGCCTGCAGATCCATGCTCATCTCGGTGATCTCGTCCAGAAAGAAGGTCCCTCCGCTCGCGGCCTCGATCAGGCCCCGGTGCTGGGTGTCCGCTCCGGTGAACGCCCCTTTCTCATGGCCGAACAGCTCCGACTCGAGAAGATGGTCCGGGAGCGCTGCACAGTTGACGGCAACGAAGGCGCGGTCTGCGCGGCGGCTGTTGGTGTGGATCGCCCGGGCAATGAGCTCCTTGCCGGTCCCGGATTCGCCCGAGATGAAGACGCTGGCGTCGGTCGAGGCAACGCGCGATACCAGCGAGAAGACCTTCTGGATCGCCGCACTGGTCCCGATGATGTTGTCGAAGCTGTACTGCTTCTTGAGCTGATCCCGAAGCTGTGCGTTGTCCTGCAGCAGACGCACCTGCTGCGCCGCTCGGCCGATCAGGATGCGGAGCTGCGTCGCGGTGAACGGCTTGGGAATGTAATCGTACGCCCCCGCACGGATCGCCTCGACGCTCGAATCGACCGTGGCAAATCCGGTGATCATCACCACCAGCGTAGGGGGACTCACGCTGCGAATTTCCTTGAGCAACGCGAGGCCATCCATGTCGGGAAGCATCAGGTCGGTCAGGACGATGTCCGGGCGCCGGCGACGAACGGCCTCCAGGGCGGTTCGTCCGCGGCTCTCACTCGAGACATCGAAGCCTTCGCTCGACAGAATCTGGCTGCAACTCTTTACCAGCAGCTCTTCGTCATCGACGATCAGAACCGTCAGCGGGGAGCCGGAGGAGGGGGCCATGAGGGACGGTGGCAGGGTTGTGCAGGGAGTAAGCGCCGGCGCGGGTGCCGTTTTCCGGCAGTATAGACGCAACCCGGCTCGCGAGCAAGCGTAGAACGTCCGAGAGCCCTCCGCCGGGTGGGGCGGGGGGCTCTCGGGGGTGGGGTGATGCTGGGGGTGCCGGCGGCGCCGTACTCTCCCGCCGGGTGGCCCCGGCAGTTCCCTCCGCGCAGCGGGGCTTAACTTCCGAGTTCGGGATGGGATCGGGTGGATCCCCCGCGCTCTAGCCACCGGCAGCTTTGCGGCTGCACTTCGTCTTCCCTGCAGAGCACACAGAGCGAAGCGAGA
>JALZKG010000462.1 GCA_030859365.1 Gemmatimonadota bacterium | reverse complement strand
CTCGCTCGTCGAAGCCGACGGTGCCGAGCGCCGCCGGGCGGGGGCGGGCCCACTGCGCCAGCGCCAGAATCGCGGAGGCGAGCGCCAGCGGTCCGGTGCGCGCCGCGACGTCGTCGGCCTGGATCTCCGCCTCGTCGGCCACGTCCTCGGCGAGGCCGCGGAGGGCGGGGAGCCAGAAGAGGGTGCAGGTGAGGAAGCGCAGCGCCGACAGGCGCAGCGGGTCGCGCCGCACGGCGTGGGCACCCTCGTGCGCGAGCACGGCGGCCAGCTCGCCGGGGGAGAGCCGCCCGGCGAGTTCCCGAGCCACGTAGAGCCGCGGCCGCAGCCATCCCACCGTGAAGGCGGGGCTCGGTAGCCCGTCCACCACCCGAACCGCGCGGGGCTCCGCACCGCCCGCGACGGCCGCCTCCCAGAACGCGTCGCCCGGCTCGGGCGCGGCCGCCTGCAACGCGCCGAGGGCGCGGCGCTCCGTCCACCAGGCACGGGCCCGGTCGCAGATCGCATATCCCAGCCCGCCAAAGAAGAGCAGATGAAAGAGCCCGTGGACGGGGGCAAGGATCAGGTGCAGCGCCACCAGGCAGAGCGCCCACAGGTGGTCGCGTCCGGCAAGGTAGACGTCGAATCCGGAGGCGAGATGATGGCCGAAGAGCGGGCTGATGCTCAGGGGGAGCAGGACCGCCAGGCCGAGAAGCACCAGCCGGCGGTACGCCTGCTCTCGCCGGACGAGCGAGGTCGCGGGACGGAAACCGTGTCGCGCCATCCTGGTCATCCCTCCTCTTCTTCCATTCGCCTGCGGATCAGCGCCGCCAGCTCCGCCAGGCGCTCCGGGTCGCGCTCGGCGAGCACGTCCACGAAGGAAGCGGCCACCGCCTCGGGACCCAGCGACAGGATTCCCTCCACCACCCGCCGCGACGCCCGGGTGCGGAACTCCTTCTCGGAGAGGCAGGCGTGGTAGTGCAGGAGATCGTCCTGCTTTTCCCGGCGGAGCAGCCCCTTGCCGACCAGCTTGTTCAGCACCGTGATCACCGTGTGGATGGCCACCGAATGCTCCTGGATCACCCGCTCGTACACCGTACGCGCGGTCGCCGGCTCGGCCAGGCCCCAGACCGCCCGCATGACCCGCGCCTCCAGGTCGCCGAGCACCTTGGCGATGCCATCGGCCGACAGCCGGACGGTGTCGTGCAGGCGCGGCGGAGGGGAGGGATCCCGGGGATCGGGCTGCTGTTTGGGCACGAAGGATGTTCGCGAAAGGGAGATGGGCGGCACGCACGTTCTACCGCCGCGCGGGCTATAAGTTTCGGGTTTTCCCGCCTTCTATTTTATGGGGTATAAACATTGCGCGCCAGCTTTGCTCCGGCGGAAGCGCCTGCTTTCATCCCAAGTCCTTCCGAGTGGGAGGCCGTTCGTGACCGGACATCTCCCCGCACACGAAGCTCGAGCGGGAATTTCCATGGCGAATGAGCACCGGCACCACCACGACCACGCGACCACGCCTCTGGAAGCCGGCGCACCTCGGCGCGAGGAGTCTCCCGTCGAGCCCGGCTATCCCGAACACCCCGAAGAAGCGCAGCACGGCGGGCACGACAAACACGCGGGCCACAGCGTGGCGATGTTCCGGGACAAGTTCTGGATCTCGCTCGCGCTGACCCTCCCCACGGTGGTCTGGGGGCACATGCTCATGCGGCTCACCGGCTACACGCCCCCCTCATTCCCCGGCTCGCAGTGGATCGCGCCGATCTTCGGCACTGCCGTCTTCCTCTACGGGGGTCTGGTATTCCTGCGGGGCGCATGGCGCGAGCTGAAGGACCGGCTGCCGGGGATGATGACGCTGATCTCGCTCGCGATCACGGTCGCCTTCGTCTTCAGCGCGGTCGTGACGCTCGGCTACCCGGGGATGCCGCTCTGGGAGGAATTGGCCACCCTGGTGACCGTTATGCTTCTGGGTCACTGGATCGAGATGCGCTCCGTCTTCCAGGCACAGGGCGCGGTGGGCGAGATGGCGAAGCTGATTCCCGCCACGGCCGACAGGATCGTCGGGGACCGCACCGAGGAAGTTCCCGTCGTGGAGCTGAGGGAGGG
>JALZKG010000447.1 GCA_030859365.1 Gemmatimonadota bacterium | reverse complement strand
GTGCGGAGCGTGTCGGTCGGGAAGAAGTTCCGCGAGGAGGTGGTGGTTCGGGATCCGGTGAAGACGTCCAGACCCAGACCGAGCGCCAAACGCTCGCCGAGAGCGTACGCCGCTCCGAGCCGGAGCCGTGCGACGCCGCCATCGGTAACGAGGCGGTCCCGGACCGCGAACTCCTCCCCCGCAAACATCACGGTATCGCTGCGCTCGAAGCCGAAGTTCTGGTCCAGAAAGGCGCCGTAGCCCGCCGAAACCGCCCACCGCTCTCCCAGCGGCGCAGCGGCATGGATCAGCGGAAAGCGCGTGGTGCTGGTCCGCACATCGCGGCCGAGGTAGCTGGAGCGTGTCCACTCCGGCTGAATGCTCACGATCAGCGCCGGCGCCGGCAGACGAGCCACCGAAGCCGGGTTGATCAGCGACAGGCTTCCCCCCGGCAGCCCCACCACCGCTCCGCCGAGCCCCCGGGCGCGCGCATCCACCGGTTCGACCGGCATTCCGAGCCCCTGCGCCGAGAAAAGCGACTGCGCACGCGCCGGCGTCGCGGCCGCCGCGGCGGCGAGGAAGAGCAGCGGACAGAAGGTGCGGCCGAAGTTCATGGCAGAAGAGGGCGGGCGGGCAGGGTGTAGACGATGCGAAGACGCGGTGCGGGCTCGAACCAGGCGACGCCGAAGCCCGCTGGCTCCGGCTCGGCGAGCAGCGCCAACGACACGCCGGTGGAATCGCTTCGGATCCGGCGGGTGACCAGCTGCGTCACGGGGATGGCGACGAGTGAGTCGCCCGGCATGAAGAAGGCCGGGGGAAAGATCGCCCCGGCGGCGGTACCCAGGCCGTCCTGCACCGGATCTCCGAGGAGGGACCTGCGTCCGAGCTCCGTTTCAAACACGGTGCGCAACCCCAGCGGCACCGGTGCCAGCGGGCGGAAACCGTTCGGAACCGGGAGAGGACGCAGCAGCAGAAAAGCCGAGTTGATCGTCACATCGCGGAGGGCCACCTCGCCTCCTGGAGCCGCGACGCGCTGCGGAAGGGTGAGACGGAACAGGGTGCGGGCCGAGCGGATCCCCCCCGCGGGCCATGCGGTGGCCGGTTGCGGCGGAGCGGGGGTGAAGACGAAGCGCTGCGGACCGCCCGAAAGGGTGCGCGCGATGGCGGAGTCGGGGCTCGCGGCGGTCCGGTACGTGGTGCGCAGCGAAAAGCGCCCCACCAACTGCACCCGCCCCGCGGCGCCGGTGGCGGTAACCAGCAGCCCCGGATGCTCTTCAGAAGCGACGCGACGCACCTCCGCAGAGTCGACCGGCAGAAGAAGCGAGTCGCCCTCGGCCGGTGCGGCAATCTCCGACACGAGACGGGCGCGCGTTCCTCCCGGCTGGCGCCAGAACTCGGACTCGGTCGCCCGCTCCCAAGTAACCGTCTCCGGGTCCCATCCCTGGTCGAGCGTCCACAGCTGCAGCGTGGTTCCGACCAGCGCCGAGGCCGCCGTGTCGATCCGGGCGATCAGGGTTCCCGCGTCGTACAGGACGGCCGAGTCGAGCGGCGCGTCGGTGAAGCGGACAAGCGTGTTCGCTTCCAGGGAGCCGTCGAACTGGTTGGCCACCAGCAGGAACGGCGCGTCCCGGGCGTCGGTGTAGCCGTCGAAGCGGCCGATCTCCGATACCAGGCCGGCCGCGGGGACGATCGTTTGGAAGGTGCCGAGCCGCCCCCCGGCGGGAAAGGCGTCGTCCCCGACCACGGTGGGGATCTGGTCGGCGCAGGCAGCGAGTGAGGCGGCCGCCCCGGCGAGCAGAACCCTTCGACGGAAAAAGGCAAAGCGGGTCAGCAACATGGGATACGCAAAAAGGTGGTGTCAACGCGCCGGATCCGGGCGGGCGTCCCGGTAGATCCGGGGTAGCCGCGGGCCTAAGCCGCTGAGAATTTCGTAGGAAATGGTGCCGCAGCGGGCCGCGACCTCGTCGACGGTGATCTCTTCGTCCCCATCGCGGCCGATCAGCGTCGCGACGCCGCCCGTCTCCACCCCGGGGACGCTGGATACGTCTACCACCGTGACGTCCATGGAGATCCGTCCGATGATCGGGGCGCGGGCGCCGTTCAGCAGCACCTCCCCTCCCCCGGGACCGAGCGCGCGCGGCACCCCGTCGCCGTAGCCGATGGCGAGCGTCGCCCAGCGCTCCGTGCGCCGGGCCGCATAGGTGGCGCCGTATCCAACCGTCGTCCGCTCCGGAACCTCCCGGACCAGCACGACGCGCGCCCGGAGCGCCGCGACGGCATGGGGGTGGTCGTCCGGACCCGCCGCACCCCCGTAAAGAGCGATCCCGGGACGGACGAGATCGCACGCGGTCGGCGGGAAGCGTAGCGCCGCGGCGCTGTTGGCCGCATGCACCACCCGCCGCTGTATGTCCGTCTGCCCGGGGGGAAGCTGGCCCAGGGCGCTCCGGAAGCGCTGCCACTGCAGTTCGGTGGGTGCCGAGTCCGCCTCGTCGGCGGAATAAAAGTGGGTGAACACCCCCTCCCAACGGAGCCACTCCGCCGCGTCCCGCTCCACCTCGATACCCCACCGCGCCGCAGCCCGGCAGGGAAAGCCGGCGCGCCCCATTCCGGTGTCGATCTCGGTGTGGAAGGCCCGTCTCCTCCCGCTCCGGCGGGCGGCCTTCGCCCAGCGGCGCACTGCCTCCGCCTCCGAAAGGGCGAGCGACAGATCGGCCGCCGCGGCGCGCTCGTATTCACCCGGAGGGGTGGGCGCAAAGACCACGATGCGCCCTCGCCACCCGCACGCGCGCAGCGCTTCTCCTTCCGCCACCGCGGCGACCCCGAAGGCCCAGAGCAGGTGCGGCGGGAGCGCCCGGCGAAGCGCATTCGCGACGGGGGCCAGCCCCATTCCGTACGCGTCCGCCTTGACCATGGGGAGGGTCGGCCTCCCCCCGGAAACCCGCCGGATGTTGGCGCGGAGGGCGCCCAGGTCCACCTCGACCCAGGCGCGGGAGCAGGACCCTGTTGACGCGCTCAGCACAAGCCGGATAGTATAGGCACACCGTGAACCCCACGCAACCCGATTTCCACCGCCCTTCTCCGCCGGCTGCCGGTGTGCTCGACCGCGCGCTGGCGCAGGTCGAATTTCTCCGCGCCAGCTGCGCATGGGACGCGCAGCAGACCCCCGTCTCCCTCGTCCCCTTTCTGCTCGAAGAGGCGCACGAGGTCGCGGAAGCCGTCCACCAGAGCGACGACGCCGCCCTGCGGGACGAAGTGGGCGATCTGCTGCTCAACGTGGCGTTTCAAATCGTGCTGGCGGAGGAGCGGGGCGCCTGGAGCCGCGAGGAGGTCGTGGCCGGGCTCGAGCAAAAGATGCGCCGCCGGCATCCCCACCTCTACGGAGAGGGCGAGGCCGAGCCCTGGGACGCGATCAAGGCACGGGAGCGCTCGGCGCGTCCGCAGACCGGGGGGACGCTCGACCCCATCCCCTCCGGGGCCGACCCGCTGCTGCGCGCTCACCGCGTTCAGCAGGCGGTCGCCGCGGTCGGTTTCGACTGGGCGGACGCCCACGGCGCCCTCCGCAAGGTAGTGGAGGAGACCCGGGAGGTCGCCGCCGAGCTCGGAGGGAGCGACCCCGGCGCGCTGGAGGAGGAGCTCGGCGACCTGCTCTTTGCAGCGGTGAACCTGGTCCGGCTCGCGGGCTCGCATCCGAGCGCCGCCCTCGGGCGGGCGAACGCCAAGTTCGAGCGCCGTTTCCGCCGCCTCGAAGCGGCCGCCGAACAGAGCGGTCTCCACCTGGGCGAAGCCGCCCTTGAGCAACTCGATGCAATCTGGGAAGACATCAAGCGTGCCGAGCGCGCGGAGGACGGCCCCTGACACATTCCTTGCGTATTCTGCGCTGGCCTCCCGCTCGGGGACGCACGCAACCCACACGTAGCCACCGATGAGCCTCCGTCTGCGGATCGTGTTCGCCCTGGTGGCGATCGCGGCGATCCTGGTCTCGCCGGCCGCGTACGGCATCGGCGCACTGCGCGAGCTGCAGGAGATCGCCCGGGAGCTGCGCACCCGCGATGCGGTGGGCGCGCTCGCGCTGGGACGCGTACAGGCAGGGCTGCGCGAAGCGGAGTCCCAGCAGCGGGTGTACCTCGTGCTCGCGTCCGGAGAGCCGGACGAGCGCGCGGCGGTGGGCGCCGAGGTGGAGTCGGCGGCTCGCGCGATCGACACCAACCTGGCACGCCTGGAAGCCGCGGGGTACGGCGCAGCCGCGGCTCCCGCGCGCCGCAGCTGGAGCACCCTGCGCGTAGCGCTGCTGCAGCAGCAGGCGTGGGTCGAGGCGGGGGAGATCGCCCGCGCCGACCGCTATCTCACCTCCACCGTGGAGCCGGCCTTCGCCGCCACCAACCGGGCGCTGGAGCCGGTGGCGGCCGAGTTGAACCGTGGCGGAGAAGCGCAGGTCGAGCGAGCCCAGGAGGTGGCCTCCGGAGCCGCGCGCACTACCCTGCTCGCCCTCGCCGCCGCGCTGATCGTCGCACTGCTGATCGCCGGCTGGCTCGCGCGCACCCTGCTCGGCCCCATCGGGGAGCTGCGGAGGGGGATGGCCTCGGTGGCCGAGGGCGACTTCGAGCCCGACGTCCGTATCCCCACGCAGCGGCCGGACGAACTGGGGGATCTGTCCCGCTCGTTTTCGGCGATGACCGCCCAGCTGGCGGAGCTGGACCGGCTCAAAGCGGAGTTCGTCTCGGTCGCCTCGCACGAACTGAAGACCCCCCTCAGCGTGATCCGCGGCTACGCATCCCTGCTCCAGGAGGGGATCTACGGACCGATCTCGGAGCCGCAGAAGAAGACGCTCGCCTCCATCGGCGACCAAACGGAGCGCCTGAACCGGCTGATCCAGCGGCTCCTCGACATCAGCCGCTTCGAGGCGGGAGGCGGGCGGCTGGAGATCCGCTCCATCCCGCTACGGCCCTTTCTGGCCGAGATGGCGGACGGCTTCGAGGTTCTCGCGCACCAGAGCCAGATCGATTTCGCTGTCGAAGTCGACCCATCACTCCCGGAACAGTTTCGCGGCGATCCCGACCGTCTCAACGAGGTGCTGGGCAACCTGCTGTCGAACGCCTTCAAGTTCACCCCGGCCGAGGGGCGTATCCGGCTTCGGGCCGGCGCCGACTCCCGCACGCTCCTGCTGGAGGTGGAGGACACCGGTGTGGGGATCCCGCCGGACATGCTGCCAAAGATCTTTGAAAAATTTTTCCAGGTGGAAAACGTTGCGCAGCCCCGCTCGGTCGGCTCCGGGCTCGGCCTGGCGATTTCGCAGGAGATCGTGCAGGCGCATGGAGGCACGATCACTGCAGACAGCGAGCTCGGCAAGGGCACGATCTTTCGGATCGCCCTCCCCATCATCGGCGCCGCACACCCGATCGGCGCGCCCGCTGGAATCGCGAGCTCATGATCCGCACCCTGCTTCTTGTCCTCCTGGCGCTGCTTTCCGGCTGCGCGCACCTTCGGCCCGACTCCGAAACGCGGGCTCGCGAAGCGACGTGGCGGGAGGGGCACTTCGCCTTCTATCGGGGAGACTTCGTACGCGCGGCGGCGGAGTTCCAGGAGCTCGTCACTCGGCACCCGGAAAGCGGCGAAGGACGGGAAGCGTTGTTCTTTCTGGGCGTGATGTCGCTGGACCCGCGCAATCCGGCCTGGAACCCGCAGCCCGCCGCCGAGCGTCTCCGCCGGTACCTCGAGCTGGACTCGATCACCTCCGCCTCCTCCTTCCCCCGGCCAGAGGCGCGGACCTTACTCGGACTCGCCGACCAGCTCAACCTTCCCCCCGAGGAGCGGGTCGCGGGGCTGCAGCAGGGAGCTCGGGTGGTTCCGGTCCCCTCCGGCCGCCCTGCGGAGCGCGTCGTGGTCCCCGCCACCGAGTCGCGCGCGCTCGCCGCGGAGGTGGAGCGGCTTCGGCGCGAACTGGATACCCGCGACGCCACCGTCCGACGGCAGCGAGAAGAGCTCGACCGGATCCGCAGCACCCTCACCCCGCGGCGGCCGTAGGGCGCTAGCCCGCGTGGAAGAGGCGCGCACGCTCGTCGTAGCGCGCCTCCAGTTCCCTGCGAAGCTCGGGATGGCCGAGCAGCTCCGGATCGGAGGCGACGAGTCGCTGGGCCTCGCCCCGGGCGAAGAGGAGCAGATCCCCGTCACACTCGAGATTGGCGAAGCTAAAGCTCGGCACTCCCGACTGCCGGCTGCCGAACAGGTCTCCCTGGCCGCGTAGCCGCATGTCCGCCTCGGCGATGCGGAAGCCATCCTCCGTCGAGGCAAAGATCCGCAGCCGCTCGGCCGCGCCGGGGTGGCTGGCGATCAGGATGCAGAAGCTCGCCGCCCCTCCCCGCCCCACCCGCCCGCGCAGCTGGTGCAGCTGCGATAGGCCGAAGCGCTCGGCGTGCTCGATCACCATCACGGTGGCGTTCGCGACGTCGATCCCCACCTCGATCACGGTGGTGGTGACCAGCACGTCGATCTCCCCCGCCGCGAAGGCGCGCATGGTCGCGTCCTTTTCGTCGCCCGGCATCTGCCCGTGGAGCAGCCCCACGCGAAAGTCGGGGAACACCTCGACGCG
>JALZKG010000430.1 GCA_030859365.1 Gemmatimonadota bacterium | reverse complement strand
CGCTGAAGCTGCTCCAGGACACCGGCGGGGTGGAGATGGTGATCCTCCCGAGTGGCGAAAGCCGCTTCGAGGTCAGCGAGCTGGGACACCACCACCACTTTCACTGCCGTGTCTGCGACGAGGTCTTCGACCTGGATGACTGCCCCGTGACCATACCAGAGGGCGGAGCGCTTGGCAATGGCTACGTCGTGGAGGACCACGAGATCACCCTGTACGGCCGTTGCCCGGAGTGTACCGGGTAGAAACCGGCGGGGAGGTGCGCGGCTCCCTTGACGATTAGTGATAACATTATATCATCAGGGGTGCTCCGAGCGAGTCGGGGCACCCCTGATCTCTTCCCGCGCCCCGCGCCGTCATGCCTGATTCAGCAACGTCGTCTTCTGGATTCCCGGAGCTTGCCCCCCGCTGGGCGGTGGCGGCGCCCGTTCTGTGCGCTCTTCACTGCCTGGCCGCGCCGCTGCTGATCGTCGCGGCCCCGGCGCTCGCGCCGAACCCCGCCGTCGAACGCGCGATGTTCGTCGGCTCCGCGCTGCTCGCCGTGATCATCGTGGTGCGGGCACTCCGTCTGGGTGCGCCGGCGGCGGCGCTGATCTTGGTGGCCGTCGGGATCGGGATCTGGGGCGCTTCCGTGTGGATCGGGCTGGCATCGCTCCCGGAGCGCGCCACCACCGTATTGGGGTCGATGATGGTGGCGGTGGGGCTGGTCTGGAGCGGACGGGCATGCCCTGCGGAGCGCTCCTGCGAGTGCGCGGTGTGCGATTAGAGGCGCGGCATGCTCGGCTGGCTGATACGTAAGCGGCGGGGTCCACGGCTCGCCCGCGGGGCCTGAGCCGCGGCGGGGATCAGGGTAGGCGCCAGCTCGCCCGCAGCCGGTCGTACTCCGCGCGCGGGAGCTGGATCAGCACCGGGTGGGCGGCGGGGTCCAGCCAGCGGAGCGTCGCTTCCAGGTTTTCCCGGGCGAAGGCGGTGCAGCCGGAAGTCGCCTGGGAGGGACCCTCCCACACGTGCAGAAAGATGCACGAGCCGCCGCCCGGCACGGGCGGTGCCGCGTTGTGGTCCGCCACGACCCCGAGCGAGTACAGGGCATCGGGGCGCCGCATCTCCTCGTGGCTGTTCCAGTCGGGGGCGGCGATCCGCCCCCGGTCCACGATGCGGTTGTAGTGTGCGGAGCCCACGTCGTCCACGCACTCCAGCGACGCGGTCGCCTGCTGGTACGGGAGCCGGATCCAGGGCACCTCCGCGGCCGGCGCGTACCCGAAGGCGGAGGAAAGGGCGAAGATCCCCGCGGGGGCCCGCCCATCGCCCTCCCGTTTGACCGGGCCGGCGCCCTCCCGTCCGCCGTGGATCCCCGTTCCCCAGGCAAGGCCGGTGCGGCCGACGGCGGCGGGGATCGGCTCTCCCACCGCAGCCCAGGGAGCATCGGCGTCGGCGCGCTCGAAACGCCGCAGCATCGCGTCCACCGCGTCCCAGTCCGCGGTGATCGCGACGATGGCCTGGAGGGGCGCGGCTTCCGATTCCGTCGCCGCACCGGCGCCCGGAGGAGTGCAGCCGACCCCGGCGAATGCCAGCGCCAGCAGCAGGATCACGGTGGCCGGCGAGCGGAAGGCTCGGAGGGGTCGCTTCATGGGTGCGCGGGGAGGCCTGGAGAGAACGAAGCCCGGGATCCGACGATAACCCTTGCCACGTGTACGCGAAAGCGGATCCTCGTTGAACGACGCACCACGAGTGGAATCCGCTTCGGCCGGGCGGGACTGAACTCCCTCGCCGAGGCGCGGCTCCCGCTTCAGCCCAGTAGCTCCGGCAGCTCCTCCCCCTCCGCCACGAAGCGCAGCGCCACGCCGTTGTTGCACCAGCGCTGCCCGGTGGGCTCCGGGCCGTCGTCGAAGACGTGCCCCTGGTGCCCACCGCAGCGGGCGCAGTGGTACTCCGTCCGCGGCAGGATCATCTTCCAGTCGCGCTTGGTCTCCATGCGCCCGGGGAGCGGCTCCGTGAAGCTGGGCCATCCGGTCCCGCTCTCGAACTTGGCGTCGGAGCTGAAGAGCGGCAGGTTGCAGCCGGCGCAGACAAAGGTGCCCCCGCGCTTTTCCGCGTTCAGCGGGCTGGTGCCGGAACGCTCGGTGCCCTCCTGCCGGAGAACGGTGTACTGCTCGGGGGGAAGCCTGGTCTTCCACTCCGCGTCCGGCTTGTCCAGCTTGTCAAAAGTCTGCGGGTTCGACTGCGCCATGGGGACCTCTGGTTTGAAGGTTCGAAATGGAAACGCGCCCTCGCCGCACGATCCCTACCGGAGCGCGGCTTCGAGCCGCTCGATCAGCTCGGCGGGCGGCGGTACAGCAGGAGCGGCGCTGACCATCGGGCGTCTCGTCACCGGGAGTGAGCCCGCAGGTGGGTGCGCAGCCAGGCGACGGTGCGCGGCCACGCCGCGCGGGCCGCCGCGAGGTTCGCTCCCTCCTGCCCGTCCTGCGCGCGGAGAAAGCCGTGCCCCGCACCCGGGTAGATCTCGGCGCGGAACGTCCTGCCCCGGGCGCGCAGCGCCGAATCGGCGGGTGCGATGGTCGCGTTGACGCGGGCGTCGTTTTCGCCGTACAGCCCGAGCACCGGCGCCTGGACGCTCGCCAGCGACTCCACGGCGGGAGAGGTACCGTAGAACACGACCGACGCCCCGAGCGACGGCGCGTGGGCGGCGTGCTGGAACGACGCGGCGCCGCCCCAGCAGAAGCCGACGATCCCGTAGCGCGGCAGCGCGGCCGGCAGCGCCATCCCGTACCGCGCCGCGCCGTCCAGC
>JALZKG010000418.1 GCA_030859365.1 Gemmatimonadota bacterium | reverse complement strand
ACCCTGGGGTTCGGGGACATCACGTTTCAGAGCGACGCAGGGCGGGTCTTCTCCCTGGTGGTGCTGGTTTCCGGGGTGATGTTTCTGCTGATCGTCCTCCCCTTCTCGTTTATCCAGTTCTTTTATGCTCCGTGGCTGGAGGCGCAGTCGCGGAACCGGGCTCCGCGCGAGCTTCCGGAGGGAACGACCGGTCATGTAATCCTGACCGGCGACGACCCGGTGACCCGCAGCCTTATCGCCCGGCTCACCTCCTACGGGCGCTCCTACGCGCTGCTCGAGCCCGACGTGCAGCGCGCGCTGGAGATGTACGACGAAGGCGTGCGGGTGGTGCTGGGGAATCCGGACGACCTGGAAAGCTACCGGCGGCTGCGCGCCGCGGACGCGGCGATGGTGGTGGCCACCGGCGACGACTTCCTGAACACCAACATCGCCTTTACCGTGCGGGAGCTGACCGAACACGTTCCCATCGTGGCGACGGTGCGGGCGGAAGAGTCCGAGGACATCCTGGGGCTGGCGGGTTCGTCGCACGTGCTGCGCCTCACCGACATGCTGGGGCGCTCGCTGGCCCGGCGGACGCTGGGGGGCGCCACCCGCGCCAACGAGATCGGACGCTTCGGCGAACTGCGGATCGCGGAGGCGCCGGCCACCGGGACGCCGCTGGTGGGGAAGACACTGCGGGAAAGCCGCCTCCGCGAGGTGACGGGGCTCACGGTGGTGGGGTTGTGGGAGCGCGGCCACTTCGAGATCCCGCACCCGGACACCCCCATTGAGGCCACCACGGTGCTGGTGCTCGCCGGCTCGGCGGAGCAGATGGCGCGCTTCGACGAGCTGACCTGCATCTACAACTGGGGCGACGCCCCGGTGCTGATCCTGGGTGGCGGGCGCGTGGGCCGGGCGGCCGCCGCCGCGCTCGGGGAGCGGGAGATCGACTTCCGCGTCGTCGAAAAGGACCCGGCGCGCATCCGCGAGGGGTCTGGATACGTGCTCGGCTCCGCGGCGGACCTGAAGACGCTGGAAAGAGCGGGGATCCACGAGGCGAGCAGCGTGATCGTCACCACCAACGACGACGCGGCCAACATCTATCTCACCATCTACTGCCGGCGGCTGAATGGGCGGCTGCAGATCGTCAGCCGTGCCACTCTGGAGCGGAACGTGTCCACCCTGCACCGCGCCGGGGCGGACTTCGTAATGTCGTACGCCTCCATGGGCGCCAACGCGATCTTCAACGTGCTGGAGGGGGGCGACGTGGTGATGCTGGCCGAGGGGCTGGACGTGTTCCGCGTGCACGCGCCCGCCGTGCTGCAGGGGCGCCCGCTCATCGAGAGCGGGATCCGGGCGGCGACAGGGTGCAGCGTGGTGGCGCTGGAGAGCGGGGGAGAAACCATCATCAACCCCTCGCCGGAGGCGCGGATCACCGCAAACTCCGAGCTGATCCTGATCGGCACGGTGGAGGGGGAGCGGCGCTTCGTCCGGCACTTCCGCCGCTAGGGAGTCAATTCGTCCTCCACGTTTCCCGCCGCGGCCTCCTCGGCGTGCCCCTGCTCTGCGATCGCGTGCCAGCGGCGGCGCACCCCCGGCGAGCCGAGAAGGAGACGCACCAGCCGCGGGTCGAAGCGGGTGCCGGCGCCGCGCTCCAGCTCCTCGAAGGCGAGCTTCGCGTCCTGCGGCTCGTGGTAGGAGCGGGGCTGCGTCACCGCGTCGAACACGTCCGCCAGTGCGATGATCCTGGCGCCGAGGGGGATCCCCTCGCCCACGGCTCCGCGCGGGTAGCCGCTGCCATCCCAGCACTCGTGGTGCGACGCGACGATGTCCATCAGCCCGGGGTGGATCGGCTCCAGCGGGCGGAGTATGTGGGCGCTTTCGTGCGGATGGTGCTCGATCTCCGCCCGCTGCTCCGGCGACAGGCGCTCGCGCGAATGGACGATGTGGAAGAAGCGGTCATCGATTTTGCCCATGTCGTGCAGCAGCGCCGCCACCCGCAGGGTCGAGCGCTCGCGCGCCGCCAGCCGGAGCGGCGCGGCCAGTGCCTCCGTCAGGTTCGCAACTCGCCGCGAGTGGCGGCCGGTGATGGCGTCGTCGGCCTGCAGGGTGTTGAGTAGCAGATCGACCGTCACCCGATGGATACGCGCGGCACGGCGGTTGCGCGCCAGGGCGTCCAGCGTCCAAGCGGCGCCCATGCCACCGATCGCGACCAGCACGGCGCCGAGCCGCGGGGCCGCCGGTTCCGTGACGCGGAGGGTGGGCTGGCGCATGGGGTGCTCCGTGAGCTGGCGTAGGGAGTGGGAAGCCCGCCCCCGAATGCACATCGCAGGCCATTCTCCCGTTCCACCCCCCGCCGCGGTGGCGCGGGTCGTGCGAGCGAACCCCGGGTGCCCAGCGGAGTATCCGCAGTACGCGGGGTGCTCCACTGCGGGCCGCCCGAACCGCGCTTCCCGACCCGTTTCCGAGCCATGCTGCACTACAAGACGTTCGAGCTTGGCCCCGAACACGAGTGGGTGGTGTTCGTGCACGGCGCGGGGGGGAGCTCGTCCATCTGGTTCAAGCAGATCCGCGACTTCCGCCGGCACTTCAACGTGCTGCTGGTGGACCTTCGCGGCCACGGCGAGTCGCAGAATCCTTTTCAGATCCACGAGGACGCCACCTACACCTTCCAGGACGTGAGCCGGGAGATCGTGGAGGTGCTGGACGACGCGGGCATCCCCTCGGCGCACTTTGTGGGGATCTCGCTCGGGTGCATCCTCATCCGCACCATCGGGGAGATCGCGCCGGAGCGGGTTCGCTCCATGGTGCTGGGAGGCGCCGTCACCCGGCTCAACCTGCGTTCCCGCATTCTGGTGCGGGGGGGAGACGCGCTGAAGCGGTTCATCCCCTTTTTCTGGCTGTACCGGCTCTTCGCCTGGATCATCATGCCGAAGAAGCGGCACGAACAGAGCCGGATGCTCTTCGTGGGTGAGGCGAAGAAGCTGGCGCAGAAGGAGTTTCTGCGCTGGTACCGCCTGTCGGCCGAGCTGAACCCGCTGATGAAGCTCTTCGAGGAGCGCGAGCTCGCCATTCCCACTCTGTACATCATGGGCGACGAGGACCACATGTTCCTCGCCCCCGTGCGGAATGCGGTCCGCAAGCACCCTCGCTACAGCCGCCTGGAAGTGCTGCAGGATTCCGGGCACGTGGTGAACGTGGACCAGCCGGAGCGGTTCAACCGGACGGCCATCGATTTCATGCACGGCGTCGGTCTGTTCCGCCCGTGCACGCTCCCGGCCGGCGCCTGAGCGGGAGGGGCGCGGCAGGTCATCCCGTGGGAGGTGGCACGTCCAATGCGTAGGCCAGCCCCGTCCATGTCGGACCGAGTGATCCCCCGCAGCGGAGAAACTTATGGCGGACATCAACGTGGAACGGAAAGAAGGCGGCAGCATCTGGCCCTGGATTCTGGGTCTGCTCCTGCTCGCACTTCTGGCCTGGTGGTTCTTTTCGCAGCGCAACGACGACCGGGTGGATACGCGCACCACGGCGGACACCATCGTTGCGCCGGGCGTCGCGCCTGCGGGGGCGGTGCCGGCAACCGGCGATACGGCTACCTTCCGCTGATCTCCGGACCTGCTCCGGATGCCCTTCTCCAGAAGGGCATCCGGAGCAGGTTCAACGTTGGGAGATCACCGCGTCGGGGGATTCGTCCGTGAGACGCTGCAGGTAGGCGCGCACGCGGCGAGCGTTGGTCCCCACGTCGCTCCCTCCCACGCGCGACTTGGATCGCACGTCCACGTACGAGCCGCCGCCGACGCCGGCGACGCGGATCACCACGTCGTCCCGAAAGCCGAACCAGAAGGTGCGGTCCGTGGCCTCGATCCGCCCCCCGGCGCGATCGGCGTCCACGATCTCCCATCCCATCTTCCGGGCGGCGTCCAGCGCCACGCGGAACGCGGTGTCCGCCGGAGCGGCGAAGGCGACCGGGCCCAGCTCGGGGTACGCCGCGCGCTGCTGCACCGCGATGCTGTCGCCGCCGTACTCCGGCGGGTTGGGAGCGTCGGCGCGAAGCGGCAGGATGGCGACGAACTGCGGCGGGTTGCGTGTGTCGGTGGAGATGTCGTGGATGGGCGGAACGCTCCGGGCGGTCTGCCTCCAATTCCAGGGAACCCCGACCACCACCACGGCGATCGCCAGGCCGAGCAGGGCGAGCGACGCGCCGCGGCGTCGGCCCCGCCCGTGCACCGCTCCCACCAGGCAGAGCAGCGCCGCGAGCAGCGCGAAGCGCGCCGCCCACTCCAGCATCCGGAACCCGGTCCGAAAGCTCCACCATTCCCAGCGGCTGCCGAAGCCGCCGAACACAGCCAGCAGCGCCGCGGCGAGGGCGAGCCCCAAGCCGAGCGTGGCCGCCGGGGAAAGGCGGCGGGAGGTGCCGTCGGCGTTCGGCGTCATGGGCGGATTCCTGGGGGCGGGTGCGGCGGGGCGGCTCGGCGAGGGTGAAAGATAGTGCGGTGGTCACCCCCGCGGAAAGCGGCGGCGGCGCTGGGCGGCGCGGAGATCGCACTGCGTTTCCGTTGCCCGAGCGCCATCCCCTGAACCGAGCCGCGTATGAGCACCCCATCCAGCGAGCGCCACCGTGAAGCCGCGGCCCGCAGCGGCCCCGTTCCCATCGCCGTGGTCACGGTGAGCGACACCCGCACCCCGGAGGACGACGCGAACGGTCGCTACCTGCGGGAGCGGATCGAGGCCGCCGGCCACCGCCTCGTCGGCTACCAGTTGGTCCGCGACGAGCCGACGGAGGTGGCCTTTGCGCTGCACCAGCTCGTCGCCGGGGAGGCGCGGGTGATCCTCTTCAACGGGGGGACGGGCTTTTCCCCCCGCGACACCACCTTCGACGCGCTCGACGCGAAGCTGGAGCGGCGTATCCCCGGCTTCGGCGAGCTGTTCCGGATGCTGTCGTGGGAGCAGGTGGGCTCCGCCGCCATGCTGTCGCGCGCCGTCGCCGGGGTGTACCGGGGGCGGGTGGTGGTATCGCTCCCCGGCTCGCCGGCTGCGGTGCGGCTCGCATGGGAGCGGCTGCTGGAGCCGGAGATCGCCCACCTCGTGTGGCAGGTGGCGGGATAGCGCGTCAGCCGGCCCGGCCGCAACCTCCGGATGCCGCCCTGACCGTAGGACGGGCGG
>JALZKG010000414.1 GCA_030859365.1 Gemmatimonadota bacterium | reverse complement strand
TCGCAGCCGCGGCTCCCGAGGGCGGCGGGCTGCGCGTTCCCGCGAATTCCGCGGCGGCGCGCGGGGCCTGGTCCGTGGTGGTGGATCTGGACAGCAACCGGCTGCACCTGGTGCACCAGCGACGGATCGTCTGGTCCGCCCCGGTGGGGTCCGGGACCGGCCTTCGGTTGGAGGGGGACGACCACGCCTGGGACTTCGCCACCCCGACCGGCATCTTCCACGTGCAGTACAAGGAGGAGGTGCCCACCTGGCGCGCCCCCGACTGGTTCTTCGTCGAGAAGGGCCTCCCCGTTCCCCCGCAGAACAGCCCCAAGCGCCTCTTCCCGGGCGGCCTGGGCGCCGCGGCGGTGTACATCGGTGCGGGGCTCGCCATCCATGGCACCAACCGCCCGGAGCTGCTGGGAGACCGGATTTCGCACGGCTGCATCCGCCTTGCCAACGCGGACGCACAGCGGCTCTTCCACAACGTGCAGGTAGGCACCGAGGTGGTGATCGTCGGGACGGCGCCGGGCGCCCCCGGCAAGCCGGCTCCGCCGCCCAAGAATCCGTGGGATGACCGCAAGGGGCCGAAGCGTACCGCCTTCTGGAACTCGATGGGGTCGCTCCCGACGCCGGATCTGCTCGCCCGGCTGGATGAGGAGTGGACCTCGAGCGACGCCGTCGCTTCGTCGCGGTGGGGAGAGCTCGCCAGCCTGCTGTCGCGGCGCGCGGTCCGCGGCGACGAGGATGCGCTGACCGGCCTGCTGCAGCGTGTGCCGGAAGGTCGAACGGCACGCGGCGAGGAGTTCGCCACCTTTCTGGTGGATATCTACGGGCGGTCCACGCTGCGCGTCCTGGCGAGCCTGGACGACCTCGCCCGGCCGGAGCGGGCCCAGGCTGCCCGCGCCATCGTGGAAGCCACTCTGGATCTGTACTCCGGAGATCCGGACGACGCGGTGGCCCCGTGGCCCACCAGCCGCGTACCCCGCACCGCAGTACGGGGCGGCGTACGCGGCTGGGAAGCGCTGCGGGACGCGGAGCAGACGTTCCGCGAGGCGCGCGGCGTCCGGCTGGCGCGTAGCGGGAGCTAGCTCCGGCTGTACCTCTCGGAACGCCCACGCTCCTCGCGGCGCGGCGACCGGGGTTTCGGTATGCGCCGGAGCATTGTACCTTGCGGTGCTGGTTGAGAATCATTCCCATCCACTCCGCCGATGCGACCGATCCGACGCTTTCCTCGCCTTGCGCTTGTCTGCGCAGCTCTGCTGCCCCTGCTCGCCGCCTGCGGCGGCGACGCCGCACCCGGCAACACCGCGGCCGCCGGTGCAGCCGATGCTTCCGCCGCTCCCGCGGCCGAGACGGGTCCGTTCCGCCTGGGCTTCCTCCCCGCCGAGCGCGCCGCCGAGTTCACGGCGAAGGCGGATACCCTCGCCGTCTACCTCCAGCGGGAGATGGGTACGGAGGTGGAGGTCTTCGTACCCACCGCGTACGAGCCGCTGATCGAGGCGCTCCGCTTCGGCAACCTGGACGCGGCCTTCATGGACGCGGCCCCGGCCTGGATCGCCCACCAGCGCGCCGGCGCAGAGGTGGTACTCGCCGAGCGGCGCGAGGACGGGAGCACCTTCTATTGGGGGACCGGCTTCACCCGGGTCGGAAGCGACATCGACTCGTTGAGCGACCTGGTCGGGAAGCGGGTGGCGCACACCTCGTGGACCGGCAGCTCCGGCTTCGTGCTCCCGATCGGAACCATGGTGCAGCAGGGCCTGATCCGTCCGGCCGGCGACCAGTTTCCCCAGCTCCAGCAGGCGATGGCCGCCACCTTCGCCTCGTACACCATGGCGGGCGGATACAAGCCGGCCATGGAGCTGCTCGCCCGCGACCAGGTGGACGCCGCCTTCGGCGCCGACGACGCCCCGGAGCGCTTTCTGAAGCCGGCGGACCGCGCCCGGGTGCGCCCGTTCGTCCGTCTGGGGCGGGTGCCGTCGCACCCGCTGGTGGTGGCGCGGCACGTCTCCCCCGCGCGGCGGGAGGCGTTCACCCGCGCCATGCTGAAGCTGACCGAGGAGCGCCCCGACATCTACCGCGCGCTCTACGGTGTGGCGGGGGTGGTGCCGGCGACCACCGAGGAGCACCTGGCCGACTTCGGCCGCGCGGTCGCCGCGCTCCCCGGGCTCCATGCGCAGTTTCTGGAAACAAAGTGAGCTCTGTCGCCCCGCTCCTGAACATGGCCGCCGCCCCGTCGCCGGCTTCGCCGCCCCCCGCGGTGGAGGTGGAGGGCGTGTGGGCGGCGTACGGCCCCCATGCCTTCGCGCTGCGTGACGTGTCGCTCCGCGTGGGCCAGGGGGAGCGACGGGCGGTGGTGGGGCCGAGCGGATCGGGGAAGAGCACCCTGCTCCGGCTGCTCAAGGGGTTGATCCCCGCCGCGAGCGGGGAGGCACGCGTGCTCGGCGAGGCGGTGCGGGCACACCGCGGCGGACGGCGCGACGGGGAGCGGATCGGCTACATCCCGCAGAACCTGGGGCTGGTCGACGGCGCCTCCGTGCTCGACAACGCGCTGATGGGGGCGCTGCACCGCACCGGCGGCGTCCGCTCCTGGCTCGGCGTGTACGCCGCCGGCGAGTACGAGGGGGCGATGGAGGCGCTGGAAGCGGTCGGCATCGCGG
>JALZKG010000410.1 GCA_030859365.1 Gemmatimonadota bacterium | reverse complement strand
TGTCGAAGGCGCGCAGGATCTCCAGGTTGCGGATCCCCCGCTCCCCCATCCGCTCGATGAGGCCGCGGCGCTGGGCGACGTAGCGGTCGCTCACGATGCCAGGTCCCACGCGGCCACCTCTTCCAGCAGGGAGTGATTGGTCAGGTCCAGGTGCAGCGGGGTCACGGAGATGTAGCCCGCGTCCACCGCGTGGAAGTCGGTCCCCTCCGAGGCGCGCCACTCCACGCCCCCTCCGCCGATCCAGAAGTACTCCCGCCCGTTCGGGTCGTGGGCGCGCGTCAGCGAGTCGGTGTACACGCGGCGGGCGAGGCGGGTCACCCGCACGCCGCGCAGATCCGCGGGGTCGATGGGTGGGATGTTGACGTTGAGGAGCGTTTCCGGCGGAAAGTCGTCGCGCTGAACCAGCCGGGGAAGCAGCTCCGCCAGCGTGGGCGCCCACCGCGGGATGTCGTCCGGCTCGCGTCCCGCATAGGAGACCGCGACCGCCGGGATGCCCAGAATGGTCGCTTCCATCGCGCCGGCGACGGTGCCCGAGTAGAGCACGTCCTCCCCCATGTTCGGCCCGTGGTTGACCCCGGAGAGGACACAGTCCGGCCGCCCGCCGAGAAGGGCCCCCACCGCGAGCGCCACGCAGTCGGTGGGGGTCCCGTCCACGTGGTGTACGCCCTCGCGCACCGAGCGGGCGCGGAGGGGGTGGTGCATGGTCAGGGAGTGGCTGGTCGCGCTCTGCTCCCGGTCCGGGGCGACGACGCGCACATCCCCCAGCGAGCGGGCGGCGTCGGCCAGCACCTGGAGGCCCGTGGCGAGGTACCCGTCATCGTTGGTGCACAGGATCAGCATCGGGTCGTCGCAGCGGGAGGCCGGGAGGCAAAAAGTGCGGCAATGTACCCCCCGCGCGCGGGAGCGGTCAACCCGGAGGGAGCTCCAGCAGCGCCTGCACCTTGTGGAGCTCGTCGCGCACCTCGCGGATCAGGGAGCGCTCCAGAGCCGCCGTCGCGGACTCACGCTCGCCCCCGGCGGCGCGGAGCTCGCCGATCTTCTGGCGGGCCCCCTCCAGGGTGTAGAGCTCCTCGTGGACGAGCCTGCGGATGAGCGCGATCAGCTGCAGGTCGGAAGCCCGGTACAGGCGGTTCCCCGCCCGGTTCTTGACGGGGCGGAACTCGTGGAACTGCGTTTCCCAGTAGCGGAGCACGTGGGCCTTGATGTCCAGGAGCTCGCACACCTCGCCGATGGAAAGGAACTCGCGCTCCGGCGCGCGGCGGGCTACCCCCATTGCTCCGCCTTCGGCTCGCGCATCATCAGCCGCTCCACCGCCTCGCGCGGCGAGCGCCCGTCGAAGAGCACGGCGGCCACCTCCTCGACGATCGGCATGGCGATCCCCGTGCGGCGGGCGAGGTCGCGGGCGGAGCGGGCCGTGCGCACCCCCTCCGCCACCATGGTCATCTCTCCGAGCACCTCGTCCAGAGGACGCCCGCGGCCGAGCTCCACCCCCACGGAGCGGTTGCGTGAGAGCGAGCCGGTGCAGGTCAGCACCAGGTCCCCCATCCCGGCGAGACCGGCGAAGGTCGCCGGCTCCGCGCCGAGGGCGGAGCCGAGGCGGGCCATCTCCGATAGACCCCGGGTGATCAGCGCGGCCTGCGTGTTGTGACCGAAGCCGAGCCCTTCCACCACGCCGGCCGCGATGGCGACCACGTTCTTGAGCGATCCCCCCAGCTCCACGCCGCGCACGTCGCGGGAGGTGTAGACGCGGAATTTCTCGGTCTGGAAGAGCTCCTGCGCGCGGAGCGCCGCGGCCTCGGACGCGGAGGCCACGGTGACCGCCGTCGGGTGCTCCAGCCCCACCTCCAGGGCGAAGCTCGGGCCCGACAGGTAGACGGCTCCCTTCGCGGATCCCGGGGGGAGCACCTCGCCGAGCACCCCGTCCATGGTGAGCAGCGTCCCGTTCTCGATCCCCTTGGACGCGCTGATCACCAGGGCGTCCGGGCTCAGGTGCTCCGCCGCGCGGCCCATCACCTCGCGGACCACGTGCGACGGGCTGACCGACACCACCGCCG
>JALZKG010000372.1 GCA_030859365.1 Gemmatimonadota bacterium | reverse complement strand
GGACCGACCCGTCCGGCTCTCCCCGCACATCCTTCCGATGAGCCCAGGATAATCATGAACCGCTACGCCCGAAATGCCTCCTTCACCCCTTCATCCCGATATCCCATTCATGCACCCGTACCCACGCGTTATAGCGAGGAACCGAAAATAGCTTTCGCCGCCCTGCCGGCACGAGGAGATCCGGGTACAGCTTTAGCTCTTGAGCTGCCCGACAAAGGTCACGATTCCGCAACTTCCCCGTCACGGACCAGCACGATCCGGGAAAGAGATGGACCGCGGGGCAGACAATTTCACTTCGGATCCCATCCGCCCGGCGGCGCGTTGCCGTACTGCTCGGTGTGATCGCGGGCTTGAACCTGTTGTTTCTGCTCGGCACGTACTTCGATGCTGCGTATCAGTCTTCCCCGTCGCGCGACTGGCGAATCGGGTATCTGGGCGGGCAGCTCAACCTGGGTGGGGAAAACGTGGTGGCCGCGTGGTACTCCTCGGTGCTCCTGCTCGGGGTGGCGCTGATGGCCATTGCAACGTTCTTCCTCGACGTACGCGGATCGGCGACGCCGCGGGACCGACGACTTGCCTACGGCTGGTGGGTGATCGCGGCACTCTTCGCAGCCCTTTCGCTGGACGAACTGGGCTCGCTCCACGAGAGGATCGGCCTGCTCCCCGGTTTCAATGCCTTCGAGGACCACCTGACGGACTGGGTGGGGGTCTTTGCCCTTCCCACTGCGGCGGTGGCGCTGTTCCTCGCCCTGTTCGCCTGGGCTCGCCTGCGGCGGAGCTGGGGTGCCGTCGCGTTCTTTTGCGGGGGTCTGCTGCTATTTCTTACCGTTCCGTTCCAGGAGCAGATGGAAGCGGTGCTCCGGGAGTCCGCGGATCCGGGGCTGTACCGACGGACGCCGTTTCATCTGGTTCTGGAAGAAGGTGCAGAGATCACGGGCTCCCTCTGCTTCATGGCGGCGGTAGCCGTCTACGCACTGGCGGTGGCTCGTCAGAGCGAGGGGCGGAAGGAGCGGGAAGTCGAGCTTGTCTGGCGTCCGAGTCTTCGCCAGGCGCTGGCGCTGTGCGCGGCCATGATCGGCATTCTCCTCTGCGTGATGGTCGTGCTGGGGGTCGTGATGCCCGCACTGGACCAGGATGAGCGCCGGGGAAATCCCGCGAACTGGTTCCCCGTCGTGCTGTCGATCGTGGTGGGCCTCACCAGCGTCTTCATCTGGTCTCAGGGTGTGTCGGAGCGAGCCGGGCGCAGACGGTACGCCTTCATTGGGCTCGCTCTCTTCAGCCTGTTCTTTTCCATGGATCGCGGAGCCAATGGTTTCGTGACCGAGACGCTCTGGAGAGCGAAGCCGGATCAGCAGGCATGGATGGACGCCGCGCTCGTGGCCTGTGTTCTGGCGCTCGCCGCAGGACTCTGGCGGCAGGCGGTACCCCTTCTTGCGCGCGTCGGAATCGTGCGTTGGGCCGTGCTGTTGATAGCCGGACTCCTGGCGCGCCAAACGGTGGGCGACTGGGCTGCCACCGTTTCGTTCGCGGTGCTTCTCCCGGGCCTTTAGGTGGCGTGGGCGGGTTTGGCGCCCCGGCCGGCAATGATCGGGGTTCTGGAAGACGAAAAGGCCTTGATGCCTTCTGCTTGAGAACCGGACCGCACCTACTTCCGGTACACCGTCCGCCCCCCCACCACCGTCCGTAGCGGCTCCGCCTGGAGGATCTCCGCCTCCGGGACGCGGAGCAGGTCCCGGTCCCATACCACCAGGTCCGCCAGCATCCCTGGCACGAGCGTTCCCTTGCGGCCCTCCTGCCACTCTCCGTAGGCGGACGCCGCGGTGTAGAGGCGGATCGCCTCTTCCCGCGTCAGCCGCTGCGCGGGAAGCCAGCCGCCGGGGGGCGTTCCCGGCTCTTCGCGGCTCTGGCGGGTGACCGCGGAATAGATCCCTTCCACCGGCGCCATCGGCTCCACGGCGAAGTCGGTTCCGAAGATCACCGTCGCACCGGCGTCCAGCAGCGACCGCCACACGTACGCCCCCGCGTTCGCCCGCTCGCTGCCGATGCGCGTCTCCACCCACCGCATGTCGCTGGTGGCGTGAGTCGGCTGCATGGAGGCAATCACCCCCAGCTCCCGGAAGCGCCCGACGTCGGCCCGGTCGAGGATCTGGGCGTGCTCGATCCGGTGGCGGCGCGGACGCGCTCCGTTGACCCGCGCCGCCCGCTCGAACGCATCCAGCGCCTGGCGGTTTGCCGCGTCTCCGATGGCGTGCAGGATCACCTGCAGCCCCGCGGCGTCCGCCGCCTGTACCAGCGAATCGAGTTGCGCCTCGGTGTACTGCGGAAGGCCGCGGTGCGAGTGGTCGTCGGCGAACGGCTGCAGCATGTAGGAGGTGCGCGAGCCCAGGGTGCCGTCCGTGTACCCCTTCACCATCCCGACCCGCAGCCAGTCGTCGCCGTGGCCCGCCGACACGCCGAGCGCCCCGAAGGCACGGATCGTCTCCATCTCCAGCGGGTGCCAGGCGTACACCCGCACGCTGAGCGAGCCGGCGTCGCGAAGTTCGCGGTATACGCGGACGTCCATGGGCGTGGCGCTGGTCTGCACGCTGGTCACCCCGACCCGGCGCGCGAGGTCGAGCGCCGCCCGCACGCCGCGCCCCACCTGCGCCGCCGAAGGCTCCGGGACGTGGCGGGCGACCAGTGCCATCGCCGACTCCTTGAGGATCCCGGTCGCTTCGCCCTGCGCGTCGCGCACGATCTCTCCACCCGCCGGATTGCGGGTGCGGCGGTCGACCCCCGCGACTCGGAGCGCCTCGGAGTTCGCCCACGATGTGTGGCCGTCCACTCGGGTGAGGACGACGGGATGGCGGGGTGCGGCGCGGTCCAGCGCGGCCCGGGTCGGCCAGCCTCCGGCACCCAGTTCGCCCGCGGGGAGGCGGGTGTAGTCCCAGCCGCGGCCGGTGATCCACTCGCCCGGCGCCGCAGTGACGGCTGCGGCGGCGACCCGCCGCTCGACCTCCGCCAGCGAGGTGGTGCCGAGCAGATCGGCCGCCAGCAGCGACATCCCGCCCGCGGCGAAGTGGAGGTGCGAGTCGTTGAAGCCGGGGGTGACCAGGCGCCCCTCCAGCTCCACGACCTCCGTGCGGCTCCCGACCAGCCGTCCGATTTCGGCGTCGGTCCCCGCGCTGAGAACCCTCCCGTCGCGGATCGCGACCGCCTCCGCCACCGTGCCCACGGAATCCGCTAAAAAGATACGCCCGCCGCGCAGCACCAGGTCGGCGGCGGATGAGGATGCGGCCGACTCCGCCGGAAGCTGCACGGCTCGGGGGGCGGCACAGGCCGGGAGGGCCGCGAGAAGCGCGGCGGCGGGGATGCTTCGCCTGGTCATCGGGGCATGGAGCGAACGGGTGAAGAAGGAGCTGCGGCTCAAGGAAGGGCGCCGCGGCGGTAGCGTGCATCGTTGTACATCTTGAACTGCCGGTATACCTTCGGAACCACCCTGCCGGAGACGATGTCGCGGAGCAGCGCGCCCAGCTCCGCCGCCAGGTCGTCCCGCTGCATCCGGAGCACGGCCAGGCGATCCTCGCACTGCATCCGGAACTCCGCGGGGGCATCGGCGCGCTCCGCCTGCTCCTTCATGTGGAAGATCTTCAACTCGGCGATGCCCAGCTTGTCGGCCAGCGATCCGACCGTTTCAGCCATCCGCGCCCTCCGCCCGGCTGGCGCGGACGGCATCCAGCACCGCCTCGTCGATCCGCTCGATCAGGTCGTTGCGCTGCTGGTTGAGCCGGTCGACGCTGCGCTTGGCGGCGGCGACCTGGTGGTCGTCCTCCACCCGCGCCCTGTCCTCCTCGTGCCAGAGCTCGACGTTGGTCTGCGCGAGCCGGGCGATCAGGGAGCCGATCGTATCGTTCATGGAGCGGTCGGGTTCCGGAGGCGGTTCGGCCGGACGCTCCCTCCCCGGGGAGCCGCCTGCCCGGTATTGTAACCCGGGGCGCGGGCGGATGCCACGTGGGGAGGTTCGCGCGCAGCCGCGGAGCCGGTTAGCTTGCCGCCGTTCGCCGCCGGATCTCCCGCCGCAGGCAAGCAAATGCCGCTCCCCCTTCCGCCGTCGCCGCGCGTCTGCATCGTGATGATGAGCGCGATCGGGGACGCGGTTCACGTCCTCCCCGTCGTCAACTCGCTCCGTGCCGCTGCGCCGGATGTGCACATCACCTGGATCATTCAGCCGGGCCCGCACGCGCTGGTCGCCGGCCACCCCGCAGTGGATGAGTTCATCCTCTTCGACCGCAAGGCCGGGAGGCGCGCCTTTCGTGATATTCACCGGGCCACGCGGGGCAAGCACTACGACCTCGTGATCGATCTCCAGGTGTACTTCAAAGCGGGTGTCATCACGGCAATGCTGGATTCGCCCCGCAAGGTGGGATT
>JALZKG010000359.1 GCA_030859365.1 Gemmatimonadota bacterium | reverse complement strand
GCTGGAGGCCGTCGGCTCGCTGGCCGACGACCGGGCGTTGCGCCGGCTGTTCGCCCTGATCGAGGCGACGGTGCGGACCAACTACTTCCGCCACGGAGCGGCGGACCCCGTGTTCCGTAGCGGGGGAGTGCCATACGTCTCCCTCAAGATCCGCGCGGCGGACGTCGAGGAACTGAAAAAGTCGCGGCTCCTCTTCGAGGTCTACGTCCACTCCTCCCGCATGGAGGGGATCCACCTGCGCGGTGCCCCCGTATCGCGCGGCGGGATCCGCTGGTCGGACCGGCCGGACGACTTCCGCACCGAGGTTCTCGGGCTGGTGCAGACGCAGATGGTGAAAAACGCGGTGATCGTTCCCGGCGGCTCCAAGGGCGGCTTCGTCACCAAGCGGGTCTTCGCGTCGCGCGATGCGATGGGGGCGGAGGTGGCGGAGCAGTACCGCACCCTGATCCGCGGGCTGCTGGACCTCACCGACAACCTGGTGGATGGCCGGGTGGTCCCTCCCGAAGGGGTGGTGCGCTACGACGGCGACGACCCCTACCTCGTCGTGGCGGCCGACAAGGGGACGGCTCACCTGAGCGACACGGCCAACAGGGTGGCCGCCGAGCGCGACTTCTGGCTGGGCGACGCCTTCGCCTCCGGCGGCTCCCACGGCTACGACCACAAGCGGGAGGGGATCACCGCACGCGGCGCCTGGGAGTGCGTGAAGCGCCACTTCCGCGAGGCGGGCAAGGACATCCAGGCGGAGCCGTTCACCGTCGCGGGGATCGGCGATATGAGCGGCGACGTCTTCGGCAACGGGATGCTGCTGTCGCGGCAGATCCGGCTGGTGGCTGCCTTCGACCACCGCCACGTCTTCATCGACCCCCATCCCGATCCGGCGGCGAGCTACGCGGAGCGCGAGCGGCTCTTCCGGATGGAGCGCTCGTCGTGGGAGGACTACGACCGCACGCTCCTTTCGCCCGGCGGCATGATCGTCCCGCGGGCTTCCAAGGCGGTCGCCGTAACCCCGGAGATGTGCGGCGCCCTCGGCCTGGAGGAGGGGATCGAGCAGATGGACGGCGAGGAGCTGGTCCGCGCCGTGCTGCGCGGCCCCGTCGAGCTGCTCTGGAACGGGGGGATCGGGACCTACGTCAAGGACGCGGAAGAAACCCACGCCGAAGCGGGCGACACCACCAACGACCCAGTGCGCATCGACGCTCCCGAGTTGCGCTGCCAGGTGGTGGGGGAGGGGGGAAACCTCGGCTTCACGCAGCGGGCGCGGATCGCCTTCGCGCTGAACGGGGGGCGCATCAACACCGATGCGCTGGACAACTCGGCCGGCGTGGACATGTCGGACCACGAGGTCAACCTCAAGATCCTGCTCAACCGCGTCGTCGCGGACGGTGAGATGGAGGTGGACGAGCGCAACCGGCTGCTGGAAAGCATGACGGAACGCGTCTCCGAACTGGTCCTCGCCAACAATGTGTCGCAGTCGCTGGCGGTGTCGCTCGACGAGGCACGCAGCCGCGAAAAGCTGGACGACTTCGCCGCCCTGATCCGGGCACTGGAAAAGGATGGCCGTCTGGACCGGGGCGCCGAGGAGCTGCCGAGCAGCGACGCCATCCGCGAGCGGGCGGAGAGCGGCCTGGGGCTCACCCGGCCGGGGCTCAGCGTGCTGCTCGCCTACGCGAAGCTCGCCGCCAAGGCGGCGCTGCTGGCCTCCGCACTCCCCGACGATCCCGCCACCGAGCCGTACCTGCAGGGATACTTCCCCGACGACGCCGTGGAGGCCGCGGGAATCGAGTGCCTTCGCGAACACCGTCTGCGGCGCGAGATCGTCGCGACCGAGCTGGTCAACGACCTGTTCGGGCTGATGGGCGCCTCCTTTCTGCACCGCGTCGCCCGCGATACCGGGCAGAGCATCGTCGCGGTGACACGTGCCTGGCTGGTGGCGAGCCGCGTATCCGGCGCGGCGGGGATCCGTGCCGACCTCGCCGGGCTGGAAGGCCGCTTTCCCGCCGAGGCCGTGTACCGCTGGCTCCACGGGCTCACCCGGGTGCTGGACGCCACCACCCGCTGGGTGCTCGCGAACCTGCCCGCCACGGAGGATACCGGCACCCTGATCGGGACGCTGCACGACGGGCTGGGGCAGCTTCGCGGCGGCTTCACGGAGATCGTCACCGGCCACGACCGCGACCTGTTCCACGCGCGCCTGGAAGAGCTGCGGGAGTTGGGGGTGGAGCGTGCGCTGGGTGAGCGCCTCATCACCCTGCGCTTTCTCCCACAGCTGCTGGAGATCCTGACCGCGCTCCCCGTCGCCGACGGCGACGTGCTCGGGGTGGCACGCGCCTACTACCGGGTGTCGGAGCGCTTCGGTCTGGCGGAGCTGCGGCAGAAGGTGCGCCAGGCCGCGGACGAGGACCCGTGGGAGCGCCGTCACGCGCAGGAGCTCGCCGGCGACCTGGCCATCGCGCAGCAGCAGCTGACCCGCGTGGTGCTGGACGGGGGGGCGCCCGACGCGGAGCGGGCGCTCGACACGCTCGAGCGGACCCATGCGGCGCAGGTGGAGGCGTACCGGGAGTTGCTCGATGAACTCGGAGCGGACGCGCCGTTGGCCGGGTACGCGCTTGCGGTGCGGCAGCTGCGGAGGCTGGCGCGGGGGTGAGCAGGTGCGAACCAGGCGGCCGCCAACCCGGCGCTCCGGTGCCGACTTATGACGACAAAATAGCCCCGCCGAGCTTCTTCGGCGGGGCTATTTGGATGGCTCCTCGCTATAATGCGTGGGTACGGGTGCATGAATGGGATATCGGGATGAAGGGGTGAAGGAGGCATTTCGGGCGTAGCGGTTCATGATTATCCTGGGCTCATCGGAAGGATGTGCGGGGAGA
>JALZKG010000357.1 GCA_030859365.1 Gemmatimonadota bacterium | reverse complement strand
CCCCTGCGCCGTCCCGGAACCCCGAAAAAAGTCTTGCACCGCGAGGGCGAGCTGATCCGCGATGGCCCGCTGTTGCACCGGCCTGCGGAGCACCTGCTCTTCCTGCCCGTTGCTGATGAAGCCGATCTCCACCAGCACCGCCGGCATGAAGGCGCCGTTCAGCACGTGGAAGCCGGCCTGCTTGACCCCGCGGTTCGGCCCCGTACCGACGGCGGCGAGGCGCGTCTGGATCTGCGCCGCCCACCCGCTGGACTCGTGGAGGTACTTGTTCTGGCGGAGGTCGTGCATGATGAAGTGGAGGGCGTCCAGTTTGGGCGCATCTTCTTCGTACTGCTGCGCCGCGTTCTCCATCTCCTCCACGCGGCGGGCGTCCTCGGTCTTGGCGTGGGAAAGAAAGTACGTCTCGAAACCGCGCGCGGACCGGCTCGGATTGGCGTTGCAGTGGATGGAGATGAAGAGCGCGGGCCGCTCCCCGCCCCTCCAGCGGTTCGCCAGCCGGGTCCGGTCCCGCAGCGCGATCAGCGTGTCGCGGTCGCGGGTCATTCGCACCTCCAGGGTGGGGTCCTCGCGCAGGAGCGCTGCGAGACGCTTCGCCACCGCAAGGGTCACGTCCTTTTCCCGGGTGCCGCCCGCTCCCCGCGCTCCGGGGTCCACCCCTCCGTGCCCGGCGTCCACCACCACCAGGCGGCGTGGCGCCGCCCCTGCCTGGCCGAGCAGCGGCGCGGGAAGAGCCGCCGCCACGGTGCAGGCCAGTGCAAGCAGGAAGGCAAGGAGGCTACGAGATCTTGTACGCACGTTCCATCTCCCGTTCTTCGGTACGCTGGCGAAGGGTATCGCGCTTGTCGTGGAGCTTCTTCCCGCGGACCAGCGCAAGCGTAACCTTTGCGATCCCGCGGTCGAAGTGGATGTCGAGCGGAACGAGGGTGAGCCCCTTCTGCTCGACCTTGCCGATCAGCCTGCGCATCTCCTCGCGGTGCAGCAACAGCTTGCGCGTACGCAGCGGATCGTGGTTGAAGCGGTTCCCCGCCTCGTAGGGGGAAATGTGCAGGTTGTGCAACCAGAGCTCGCCGCCGCCGAAGCGGGCGAACGCATCCAGAAGGTTGGCGCGGCCCTGCCGGAGCGACTTCACCTCCGTCCCCTGCAGGACCAGCCCGGCCTGCCAGGTGTCGAGCACGTGGTATTCGTGCCGCGCTTTGCGGTTCTGCACCACCTTGTGGAAGGCGGCGTCTTCAGGCTTGTTTGCCATGCGGGGAACGCAGAGAATACCCGCCTCCGGCCGGGCCGGAGCGGAGCGACGGGAGGAGCGGCGGGGTTTAGTAGATGATGACCGGGGTTCCGACTTCGACTTCGTGGAAGAGCTGACGGGCCGCCTCGTTGGTCATGCGGATGCAGCCGTGGGACACGGCCTGGCCGAGCAGCTCCGGCTTGCTCGTTCCGTGTACGGCGATCCCCTCCCCGAGGTACAGCGCCGTCGTACCCAGCGCACCCACTTCACGCCGCAGTGGGGAGTCGATCGGGGGGATCGGCTGACCGCGCTCGATAAAGGCCCAGTCGGGGGCGATCCACACCGGGTTCTTCTCCTTGCGCTGGACGCGGAAGATCCCCCGCGGCGTGGAAAAGTCCCACTTCTGCCCCGCTCCCTCCAGCCGCGTCCCGGTCCCCGTGCCGACGAGGGCGGACCAGATGACGCGCTCCGACTCCATCAGGTACAGGCGGTGCTCGTCCAGCGAGATCACCACGTAGCGACCCTCGACGTGAACCGGCGGATCCCGGTAGCGGGCTTCGCCGCTTCGCTCGACGCCGTGCGCCAGGGCGAGCGGCGCTATCGGCAGGGCCTGCGCCGACGCTCCTCCGGCCACGCAGAAGAGCAGCGGCGCCACGGCGAGTCCACCTCGGATCCAGCAAAGGTCCTTCATTCCAGCAGCTCCCGTTGTCTGCGCCGTACGCGGTACAGCTCGTATACCTGGGCGACCTCGCCGCCGAGAATGAACACCACCGAAGAGTAATAGATCCAGAACACCAGGATGATCAGCGTCGCCAGCGTTCCGTACATCGTGCTGTAGTTGGCGACGTTCGCCACGTACCAGGCGAAGGCGCCCTTGAGCATCTCCCACACCACCGCGGTGAAGGTGGCGGCCACCAGCGCGATGCGCCAGGGAATGCGGCGGTCCGGCAGGTAGCGGTAGATCAGGGCGAACATCACGAAGATGAAGCTGAACGCCAGCAGCGAAGCCCAGGCCGTCTGCACCGCGTCGAGCGGCTCACCCAGTCCCACCCAGCGGGCGCCGTACGTCCGCAGCGATTCGATCGCGACCGTCACCGCCGTGTTGCCGAGAAACAGGGTCCCCGCCACGATCACCATCTTGATGTCGTAGATCTTGCCGCCGACGATCCCGCGGTCCTCCTGGATCTCGAAGATGTCGCGCAGCACCGAGCGGAGCGAGCCGATCAGCCGCGTGGCGGTCCACACGAACAGGGCGAGGCCGAGGATGCCGAAGCGGGTGCGGCCGGCGATGATGTCGTCGACCGTGGAGCGCGTGAAGCGCTCGACCGCTCCGGAGGCGGGAAGAAGGGAGTTCACGTACCCCACCGCGGCTCGCTGGGGATCCTCCACCAGGGTCGGCAGAACGTAGCCGAAGATGGCCACCATCAGGAGCAGAAACGGAACCGCCGCAACCAGCACGTTGAAGGCGATCCCACCGGCGAGAAAGAAGATGTCGTCCTGCCCCGCCTTGTCGAACACCCGCTTGCCGAACTCCACCGCCTCCCGCCCCATGCGGCCCGACGCGGTGCGCGCGGCACCGAGCACGGAGGCCTCTTC
>JALZKG010000353.1 GCA_030859365.1 Gemmatimonadota bacterium | reverse complement strand
GCTGGAGGCGGTGCACCGTGCCAAGACCGGTGCGCTGCTCGCCGCGTCGCTGCGGATCGGGGCGCTCGCCGCCCGAGGGTCCGCGCAGGCGTGCGACGCCGTGACCCGGTACGGCGCGGCGCTCGGTCTCGCCTTCCAGATCACAGACGACCTGCTGGACGTGATGGGTGATCCGGCCTCGACCGGCAAGACGCGGGGGCGCGACGCGTCGCTGGGCAAGGCGACGTACCCGCGGCTCTTTGGCGTGGATGGTGCACGCGCTCTCGCGCACCGTGCCGTGGACGACGCCCGGACGGCATTGTGCGAGGCGGGGCTCCGCTCGCCGGAGCTGCACGCCCTCGCCGGCTACGTGGCCGCGCGGCAGGGGTAGGAGAGCGCCGCGGCTGGTTGGAAAGCAGCTCCTACCCCTGTACATTGTTCGTGGGATGTTCCGCGGAGCACCCCATCCGACGTTCGACCGGACCTTTCGAAGGAGTTGTCGCCGTGTCCCTCCTCGACCAGATCGCCTCTCCCGCGGAGCTGCGCGCCCTTCCGGCGGAGCGGCTTTCGGATCTCGTCCACGAGGTGCGGCAGCGCATTGTCGACGTGGTTTCGGCGCACAAGGGTGCTCACTTCGGCTCCAATCTGGGCACGGTCGAGCTGACCGTCGCGCTGCACCGCGTCTTCGAAACGCCGCGCGACCAGCTCGTGTGGGACGTGGGCCACCAGGCGTATCCGCACAAGATCGTAACCGGGCGGAGCGCGGAGATGCCGACGATCCGCTCCCGCCACGGCCTCGCTCCCTTTCTGCGGCGCGACGAGTCGGAGTTCGACGTCTTCGGCGCCGGGCACGCGGCGACCTCCATCTCCGCCGCTGCGGGGATCGCCGCCGCGCGCGACCTCCACGGTGAGGAGTTCGAGGTGATCGCGGTGATCGGCGACGGCTCCATCACCTGCGGGCTGGCCTACGAGGCGATGAACAACGCCGGCCACACCGAGCGGGACCTCGTAGTGGTGCTCAACGACAACCAGATGTCGATCTCCCCCAACGTCGGGGCGATGCACCATTACCTGACCTCGGTGCGCACCAACCCGCTGTACAACCGCTTTCGCGAGGAGATCAAGCGGCTGATCCACTCCGCCCCGAAGCTCGGCTCCATCGGCGACCTGGTGGAGCAGTTCGCCGTCCGCGCCGACGACGCGGTGAAGGGGATGTTCGTTCCCGGGATGATCTTCGAGGAGCTGGGCTTCCGCTACATCGGCCCGGTGGATGGCCACGACCTGGACCGCCTGATGGAGACCTTCGAGGACGTCCGCCGGATGAGTGGTCCGCGGCTGGTCCACGTGGTCAGCACCAAGGGAAAGGGGTGGGGCCCGGCGGAGGCGGACCAGGTGTTCTGGCACGCGGGCGGCGGCTTCGACAAGCGCACCGGCGCACAGGCGAAGAAGGGCGGGAGCGGTGCACCCTCATACACCAAGGTGTTCGGCCAGGCGCTCACCGAGCTCGCCGCCGAGCGGCCGGAGGTGGTGGCGATCACGGCGGCGATGGCCGGTGGCACCGGCACCGAGATCTTCCAGGACGCTCACCCCGACCGCTTCTTCGACGTGGGAATCGCCGAAGGGCATGCGGTCACCTTCGCGGCCGGGCTGGCGACACAGGGGGTTCGCCCGGTGGTCGCGATCTACTCCACCTTTCTGCAGCGGGCGTTCGACTCGGTCGTCCACGACGTGGCGCTGCAGGAGCTTCCGGTCGTCTTCTGCATGGACCGCGCGGGGGTAGCGGGTGCCGACGGTCCGACGCACCACGGCATGCTCGACATCGCGTACATGCTCGGCGTCCCGGGGATGACGGTCGCCGCTCCCAAGGACGGGGACGAAATGGTCGCGCTCCTCCGCCTGGCGCTGGAGCACCCCGGCCCCTTCTCCATCCGCTACCCACGCGACAACGTTCCGGCCGCGCCGCGCCCCCTGGCGGAGATCCCGGCGATCCCCTACGGCAGCTGGGAGCGCCTCCGCGAAGGGCGGGACGTGGCGTTGCTCGCCACCGGGACGATGGTGCTCCCGACGTTGCGCGCCGCCGAGCTGCTGGCACGGGACGGAGTCGATGCGTCGGTGGTGAACTGCCGCTTCCTCAAGCCTCTCGACGAGGCGATGCTTGCGCGACTCTTCCCGCGGCACCTCGCGGTGCTGACCGTGGAGGAAGGGACGATCGTCAACGGCTTCGGAAGCTGGGTTCGCTCCCGGATCGGGGAGGCGTGGCCGGAGGTACGGGGCGCGTCGCTGGGCGTACCGGACGTCTGGGTCCCTCACGGCGAGCGCGGGGAGTTGCTGGCGGAGCTGGGGCTCACCTCCGACGGCATCGCCGAGCGTGCCCGGGCGCTGCTGGGGGTGGAGCACCGCGCGCCGCTGCTTGAAAGCGCCTGAGCGCGCCGCCCGGCTGGGAGTGGTCGGGCACCCACGCTACGCCCCGCTGCACGAGGCGCTCGGCCGACTGGAGCGCTTCGCGGGAGAGCGCGGACACGAGCTGCTGCTGGAGTCCGCCCTCCTCCCGCTCGTCCGGGACGGCGCCCCGTTGACGAGCGCGGCGTGCGCGGAGCTCGACCTCCTCCTCACCCTCGGTGGGGACGGAACGCTGCTGCGTGGCGCAAGGATGGTCGCCGAGCATGGGGTGCCGGTGCTCGGGATCAATCTGGGGCATCTCGGCTTTCTCACCTCGGTCTCCCCCGCCGAGCTGGAAACGGGTCTGGAGCAGGCGCTCGCGGGAGAGGTGAGGATCGACCCCCGGATGACGCTGCGGGTGCAGGCGGAGGGCCCCGACGGCGAGCCGCGCGGCAGATGGACGGCGCTCAACGACGCCGCGGTCCACATGGGGGGCGTCGCGCGGGTGATCCGGCTGGTGGTCCACGCCCACGACACCGAGGTGGGGACGTACAGCGCCGACGGGATCATCCTCGCGACTCCCACCGGCTCCACCGCCTACTCGCTCTCGGCGGGGGGGCCCATCGTTTCGCCCTCGGTGGATTGCATCGTCGCCACCCCCATCTGTCCCCACACGCTGGCGGTGCGGCCGCTCGTCCTTCCAGCGGAGGAGACCGTCACCGTGGAGGTGCTCCGCCCTTCGCAGGGAGCCGTGCTTACGGTGGACGGCCAGGAGGGTGTAGCGCTCAGGCCTGGCGACCGGGTGATCGTCTGCCGCGGCGAGCGGCCGGTGCGGTTAGTTCGCCTCCCCGGGCAGACCTTCTTCGCCACCCTGCGCCGGAAGCTGCGCTGGGGGGACCTCGCCGAGCGGGACGGCTGACGACCGCGCCGCCGAGTCCGCTCGGAGCGAGTCCGCCGCCACCCGCGCGGAGTCCTCCCGCGTCCGGAGGCGGGCGGCGATCTCCGTCCACGCCCGCGCTGTCTCCTCTTCGTCGCGTCCCGAAAAGGCGCGAAGCTCCGCCTCCGACACCCCGTGCCGGCGCAGGACCGCGGCGCGGGCTGCCGTCGTATCCGAAACCGTGTCCGGCAGATCCCGAAGCTCGACGTTGACCTCCACGAAGCGCTCGTGGGAAGGACCGCCCGCCCCGCCCCCCCCGGTGCACGCGACGCAGCCGACGAGGAGCGGGAGGAGGAGCTGCCGGGAGAGGGGGAAGGGACGGTGCACGCCGGGTCGGGGGTCGGGGAGGGGCGGAGCGTACCGGAACCGCCCTCGGGTGTCAAGCCGTCGTTGCGCATTCCCGAGGTGCCTCCGTACCTTGCCCGCCGCGGGTGTGCAGACGTCCGCGTCCTTTTCCGTACCTTTCAACTCCTGCGGCGGATCCGATGACGCTGTGTCGCACACGCCCGGCCGCGATGCCGGGGCTGGCGCTCCTGTTCGCCCTGCTGCTCGTCCTGCCCCTTGCGGCGCAGATGCCCCCGTCGCCGGAGCAGGTGCTGGGCTATCCGCTCGGCGCCCACTTCACCGACCATGCCGGGGTGCGCGAGTACGCGCGTGCCCTTGCCGCCGCTTCTCCCGTCGTGGAGTTCCGCCCCTACGGCACCACACCGGAGCGCCGCGAGCTATTCCAGCTGGTCATCGCCCGTGCGGACCGTCTCGGACGGCTGGACGGGATCCTCGCGGCGAACGCGGAGCTCGCCCGTCCCGAAACCTCGGCCGCGCGGGCTCGCGAGATCGCGGCGACCAACCCGGCGGTCGTGTTCTTCTCCTACGGGGTGCACGGCAACGAAAGCTCCAGCAGCGAGGCGGCGATGTGGACCGCCTGGGACCTGGCCCGCGGCGCGCCGGAGGTGGCGGGGGCGCTGGATTCGCTGGTGATCGTGATCGACCCGGTCGCCAACCCGGACGGGCGCGACCGGTACGTCGGGTGGTTCCGGAGCGTGGTCGGCGCCACCCCGAACCCCAGCCCGCAGGCGCGCGAGCACCGCGAGCCCTGGCCGGGGGGACGCTTCAACCATTACCTCTTCGACCTGAACCGCGACTGGGCGTGGGCCACCCAACCCGAAACTCAGGCGCGGCTCGCCACCTGGTGGCGCTGGAACCCGCAGGTGCACGTGGACTTCCACGAAATGGGCTTCAACAGCAGCTACTTCTTCTTCCCCGCGGCAGCCCCCATCAACCCCATCTACCCGGAGCACGTGCTCCGCTGGGGGCGCCGCTTCGGCCAGGGCAACGCCGCCGCCTTCGATGCGCGGGGGTGGCCGTACTACACCGCCGAAGCGTTCGACCTCTTCTACCCCGGGTACGGCGACTCGTGGCCCAGCTTGACCGGCGCCATCGGGATGACGTACGAGAAGGCGGGGCACGGGATGGCGGGCCTCGCCATCGTGCAGACGAGCGGTGATACGCTGACGCTGGCGCAGCGCGCCACCGAGCACCGGGTGGCGGGGCAGGCGACGCTGCGCACCACCGCCGCCGGGAAGACCGCGCTCCTCGCCGACTACGCCGCTGGGCAGCGGAGCGCCGGTCAGGGGGCCGCCGACGTCCTCCTGGTCCCCGGGGCGGATCCTTCGCGAGCCGAGGCGCTGGTCGCGCATCTCCGTCGCCAGGGGATCGAGGTGGAGCGGGCCGAGCGGGCGTTCTCGTCCGGCGGGACGGCGTTCGCGGGGTGGAGCCGCCGCGGCAGCTTCCCGGCGGGCACCTACCGTGTACGTGCGCGGCAGCCGCAGGGGCGCCTCGCCCTGACGCTGCTCCAGCCCGAGACCGAGCTGCGCGCGCAGTACTCGTACGACATCTCCGCCTGGTCCCTTCCCTACGCCTACGGGGTGGAGGCGCACCGCGCGAGCCCCGGCGGCGGCGCGGGGTGGCAGCCGGTGACCGGCACCGGCACCGAACGGCTCGGCCAGGCCACCGCCGCCCCGCCTGCCGCTTCGTACGGCTACCTGATCGCGCCGGGGGAAGGGACCGCGGCGCGGGTGATGGCGCTCCTGGAATCCGGGGTGCGGGTGCGGGTGCTCGCCCGCCCGAGTACCCACGCAGGGCGCCGCTGGCCGGCGGGGACGTGGTTCGTCCCCGTGCGCGGGAACGACTCCCTCCAGGTGCGCCTCGGCCGCGCGGCGCTGGGCGAGGCCGCGCTTCCCGTCCGCACGGGACTCTCCGAAGACGGGATCGACCTGGGGAGCGACAACGCGCCGCCGGTTCGCATTCCCCGCGTGGCGGTGCTGTCCGGCGAGGGGATCACCCCCACCTCCTTCGGCGCCCACTGGTTCTACCTGGAGCGGGAGGCGGGGATGCGCTTCGACGCCCTCCGCGTGGAGGAGCTCCCCCGCCTCACCCTCCGCGACTACGACGTGATCGTGGTTCCCGACGCGGCGTCCCGCGCCTTTCCGCAGCCGGTGCAGGACGCGCTCAAGGGTTGGATCGAGGGTGGGGG
>JALZKG010000333.1 GCA_030859365.1 Gemmatimonadota bacterium | reverse complement strand
TTTCTTCGAGGCGTACGGCAGCGCCGCCGGAGCCGCGGGAGTGCCCCGCCTGGAGCGGCTCCTGAACGGGCGGGGCTGGCTCGGCCGCCGTGAGACGGAAGAGGTCCGTGCCTGCGCGGCCCTGGCGCTCGGTCGCATCCCGGTTCCGGCCGCGAAACAGGCGCTCGCGTCCGCCGCCGGGGACCCAGACCCGGTGGTCCGGAACGCGGTTTCACGGGCCATCCGGGGGCTGTCCGCGTGAGCACCTCCGGCATCCCCGTACCGGCCGCGCTCGGGAACTCCACCGGGTCGGAGGACCGGGAGCTGCAGCGTGAGGGGCGGCAACTCCTCTTCGCGATCCATTCCGCCATGCGGGCGCTGCGCCTCTACCCTCTGGAGAACCAGGCGGTGCAGAACGCGCTCGCGGAGCTGGAGCGGGCCGCCGCGAAGCTGCTGGCGCGCGAGCCCGAGGTGACACTCCGCCACGTCGGCGAATTCTTCTTCGTCAACGATCTCCGGCTGCGCCTGGATCTCGCGACCTTCGCGACCTTCGGTGCCCTGGGCCGCTCGCTGCAGGGGCATGGAGTCGGGCAGGTGGAGATCTATCAGGGCGTGGCGCGAGCCGACTGGGTGGCGGGGCTGTTGCTCCTCCTTGGCGACCCGGACCCGCACCGGCCCTTCGCGAAGCTCACGGAGCGGCTGACGTCCGCGGGGGTGTTCCGTCTTTCCGTCGGCGAGCGTCCCGGTGAGGAGACCGACGCGGACGCGGATCGCTCCCGCGACACGGCTCGACGCATGTACGCGCAGACCGTTTCGGTCGTCCGCGAGGTGATGAGCGCGGGGAGGATGGGACGGGGGGTGAGTCTTCGCAGGGTGAAACGGGCGGTGCAGTCCATGGTCGATCAGGTGCTGACGAACCAGACCTCGATCGTGGGGATGACCACCCTCCGCGACTACGACCAGTACACCTTCACGCACTCGGTGAACGTGTGCATCTTCAGTGTCGCGCTCGGGAAGCGGCTCGGCTTCGGCAAGCGGGAGCTGTACGAGCTGGGGCTGTGCGCGCTGATGCACGACGTCGGCAAGAGCCGGCTCCCGCTCGAGGTGCTGAACAAGTCCGCCACCCTCGACACCGACGAGTGGGCCCTCCTGCAGCAGCACCCGACCGAAGGCCTGCTCGCCCTCTTCACCATGCGCGGCTTCTCGGAGCCCCCGCTGCGCGCCATGCTCGCCGCCTACGAGCACCACATGGGGACGGACGGACAGGGGTACCCCCGCTCCCGCCGCCCCCGCTCCCGCAGCCTATTCGCCCGGATGATCGCGGTGGCGGACTCGTTCGACGCGGGGACCACGCAGCGGGTGTACATGCGCGCCGCGGACCGCCCCGACCAGGTCCTCAAGGAGATGCGCGACAATCCGAACCGGGGCCTCGATCCGCTCCTGGTCCGCGCCTTTATCAGCATGACCGGCATCTATCCGACGGGGTCGCTGGTGGTTCTGGACAGCTACGAGCTCGCCGTGGTGATGGCCCCCCACCCGGACCCGGAGGGCCTGCACGAGCCCACCGTCCGCATCATCTTCAGCTCGCTCGGCGTTCCGGTGGATCCACCCCGCACCGTCGACCTGTCGGAGCGAGACCCCGCCAGCGGCGCGCCCCGCCGCTCGATCATCAAAACCACGGACCCGGAGCGATACGGCATCCATGTCGGCGACTACCTTGCCTGAGACTGCGGACGGGATCGGAACGGCCTTCGATCAAGCCGCCGCCGAAGGGCGCGCGGCTCTCGTGCCGTACGTGACCTCCGGCCACCCGGCCCCGGAGTATACCGCGCGGGTGCTGGAGATGCTCGCCGAGGAGGGGGCGGACGTGATCGAGCTGGGCGTTCCTTTTTCCGATCCCCTCGCGGACGGCCCGACCATCCAGCGCTCCTCCTACGAGGCGATCGGCCACGGCGTCGACCTGGCGTGGACGCTGGAAGCGCTCGCCGGCTTCCGTGCCTCCCACCGGGTCCCGGTCGTCCTGTTCAGCTACCTGAACCCGATCCTTTGCTACGGGATCGACCGATTCCTCCGCGATGCCGTCGCCGCCGGTGCCCAGGGCGTGCTGCTCACGGATCTTCCGGTCGGGGCGGACCCGGAGGTGGAGGGGCGGATCGATGCCTCCGCGCTCGACCGGATCCGTCTGGTCGCGCCCACGACGCATCCGGAGCGGGTGGCGCAGATCGCGCGCGGAGCGCAGGGGTTCCTGTACTACGTTTCCCGGACCGGCGTGACCGGTGCGTCGGCCGAGCTCCGCGCGGATCTCGCGCACGAGGTGGCCGGTATCCGCCGCCGCTGCAC
>JALZKG010000327.1 GCA_030859365.1 Gemmatimonadota bacterium | reverse complement strand
CTTCGGCCGTGTGGTTGTACACCACGTCCAGGATCACCTCCATCCCGGCCGCGTGGAGCGCGCGCACCATCTCCTTGAACTCCCGCACCTGCGCCCCGTAGTCCCGCGCGTGGGCGTAGCGCCCGGCGGGAGCGAAGAAGTTGATGGTGCTGTACCCCCAGTAATTGACCAGCCCCCGCTCGTGCAGAAAGGGTTCGTCGGCAATCTCGTGCACCGGGAGGATCTCGACGGCGGTGACCCCGATCCGCTTCAGATGGCGGATGATCGCCGGGTGGGCAACGGCCGCGTACGTACCGCGGATCTCCCGCGGCACCTCGGGGTGGAGGCGGGTCAGCCCCTTGACGTGCGTCTCGTAGATCACGGTGCGGTGCCAGGGGATCTGCGGGGGCTGGTCGCCGCGCCAGTCGAAGTCGCTGTCCACCACCACCCCCTTGGGGACCCCGCCCGCGCTGTTCTCCTCGTCTAGCACCCAGTCCTCCCCGGGCTGATCGAACACATAGCCGAAGGGGTGATGCTCCAGCTCCACGCGCCCGGCGAGCGCCCGGGCGTACGGATCGATCAGCAGCTTGAACGGGTTGAAGCGCAGCCCTCGGCCAGGGTGGTAGGGGCCGTTCACCCGGTAGCCGTAGTACTGCCCCGGGCGTACCCCGGGGAGGTAGCCGTGCCAGACAAAGGCGGTACGCTCCCGCAAGCGGTGGACGACCGTGGGCTCCGCGTCCTCCGGACCGTCGAAGAGGCAGAGCTCGACCTCGGTTGCCCCTTCGGAGTACAGGGCGAAGTTGGTCCCCTCGCCGTCCCAGGCGGCGCCGAGCGGGTAGGGGAGCCCGGGCCATACCCGGCTCATCGGACCTCCACGGGGAGGGCGGGAGCGCGACGACGGGGGGCGGGGCTGGATGACATCGTTGCAAACATCGCTGTCGGGTGGGGGAGTGTGCCCCGGCGGGAGCGCGCTTTTTGCGAGGCGGCGAGGACCCGAACATCGGCAACTTCATCGACGGATCCGTTTTGACTCTCCGCTCCCCGGCCGCGGGCGCGCCGCCGCGCGCCACCTACCGCATCCAGTTCAACCGCGCCTTCACCTTTCGCGACGGCGAGGCCGTGGTGCCCTACCTGGCGCGCCTCGGCATCTCGGATCTGTACGCCTCGCCCTACCTTCAGGCGAGCCCGGGGAGCGTCCACGGGTACGACATCTACTCCCACGAGCGGCTGAACCCGGAGATCGGCACCGCCGAGGAGCACGCACGGATGGCCGCCGCGCTCCACGAGCACGGAATGGGCCACCTGATCGACATCGTCCCCAACCACATGGGCGTGGGGGGACCGGGCAACCGTTGGTGGGGCGACGTGCTGGAGAACGGGCGCAGCTCGGCGTACGCCCGCTTCTTCGACATCGACTGGGAGCCGCTCAAGCCGGAGCTTTCCGGCAAGGTGCTCCTCCCCATCCTGGGCAAGCAGTTCGGAGACGCACTGGAGAGCGGAGAGCTTCGGCTCGCCTACGGCGACGGCCGCTTCCGGGTGGAGTACTTCGAGCACCGGCTTCCCATCGCACCACGGAGCGCGGGAGCGGTGCTGCGAGCAACGCTACGCTCGATGGGGAGTGCGCTCGCCGACGACCACCCGGATCGGCTGGAACTGGAAAGTATCGTCACCGCGCTGAAGCACCTTCCGCCGCGGAACCGGACCGACGCGGCGAGCGTCGCGGAGCGTCGTCGGGAGAAGGCGGTGACGGAGCGGCGGCTCGCCGCGCTGCACGGCGCGTCGGCGGCGGTGCGCTCGGCTCTGGAGACGGCGGTGCGGCGCTTCAACGGGAGGCCGGGAGACCCGCGCAGCTTCGACGCGCTGGACGCGCTGCTCGACGACCAGGCGTACCGTCTCGCCTTCTGGCGGGTCGCCGCGGAGGAGATCAACTTCCGCCGCTTCTTCGACATCAACGACCTCGCCGGCGTCAGGGTGGAGGAGCCGGAGGTGTTCGACGCCACCCACCGGCTGATCCTCCGGCTGGTTGAGGAGAAAAAGGTTTCGGGGCTGCGCATCGACCACCCCGACGGTCTCTTCGATCCCCGGGGGTACCTGCGCCGGCTGCAGGCGGAAACGGAGCGCCGCGGCGCGCGCGCGCCCTTCTACATCCTCGTCGAAAAGATCCTCACCGGCGACGAGCCGCTCCCGGAGGAGTGGCCGGTAGCCGGGACCGTGGGGTACGAGTTCCTGAACCGAGCGGGCGGCGTGTTCGTCGCGGCGGACAACGAGGAGGCGATGGACGCGGTGTACCGCCGCTTCGTCCCGCGGGCGCCGGACTTCGCCGATCTGGTGTACGCGAAGAAGCAGCTGATCCTGCGCACCGCGCTGGTCAGCGAGCTGAACGTGTTGTCCTATCTGCTCAACCGGCTATCGGAGGCGAACCGCCGCGTCCGCGACTTCACGCTGGGGAGCCTCCGCGACGCGCTGCGGGAGACGGTGGCCTGCTTCCCCGTCTACCGCACCTACATCGGCGCGGCCCGCGGGATCGTTTCGGAGCGTGACAGGGGATACGTGGAGCGGGCCGTCCGCGAGGCGAAGCGGCGCAACCGGGGAACCAGCTCCCTGGTCTTCGACTTCGTGCGCAGCATTCTGCTGCTGGAGTGGCCGGACACGCTGGACGACGAGGCCCGGCGCGAGCACGGCCGCTTCGTGATGAAGTTTCAGCAGCTCACCGGACCGGTGATGGCGAAGGGGGTGGAGGACACCTCCTTCTACCTCTTCAACCGGCTGGTCTCACTGAACGAGGTGGGGGGCGAGCCGGAGCGGTTCGGCACCCCGGTGGCCGAGTGGCACCGCTGGATCTCGGAGCGCCGGGAGCGCTGGCCGCACGCGATGAACGCATCCTCCACCCACGACACCAAGCGGAGCGAAGACGTGCGGGCCCGGATCCAGGTGCTCTCGGAGATCCCGGAGCTGTGGGGGGAGCACGCCCACCGCTGGACCGAAATCAACGCCTTGCACAGGGGCCACGAAGAGGGGCACCCGGTGCCCGACGCCAACGACGAGTACCTGCTGTACCAGACGGTGCTCGGTGCCTGGCCGCTCGGCCAGATGGACGACGAGGAGCACGCCGCCTTCGTGGGGCGGATCCAGGCGTACATGGAAAAGGCGACGCGCGAAGCGAAGACCCACACCTCCTGGATCAACCCCAATCCGGCGTACGACGACGGGTTGCGGGAGTTCGTCGCGCGGATCCTCCAGCGCGGCGGAGCGAACCCCTTTCTGGACGACCTGCTCCGGCTCCAGTCGATCGTCGCCCGCTTCGGGATGCTGAACGCGCTGGGTCAGACGCTGGTCAAACTCGCCGCACCGGGCGTCCCCGACGTCTACCAGGGACAGGAGGCGTGGGACTTCTCCCTGGTGGATCCGGACAACCGCCGCCCGGTCGACTTCGCCGCCCGGGAGCGGATGCTGGACGAGCTCCTCCGCCGCTCCGGCGAGGGGGATCTCGCGGCGCTGGCGGCGGAGCTGGTGCGCGA
>JALZKG010000307.1 GCA_030859365.1 Gemmatimonadota bacterium | reverse complement strand
GCCCTGTTCCGCGTGGGAGATCGAAGCCTCCGCGACCGGGACCCCGCGGCCGCGATCCGGGCATGGGAGGGATACGTCGCCCGGTATCCGCACGGTCCCCAGACGGCGGAGGTGGCCTACCGCGTCGGGGTGATGCACGAACGCGCAGGGCGCGAGTCGCAGGCGCGGAGCATGTACACCGCCACGCTGCTCGCCGACCCGGTATCGTACCCGGCGGTTCTCGCGGCGAACCGGCTCGGCGTCCGGCCGCTGGATCGGACCCTCGGTGAGCCACGCCCCTGGGTGGGACTCGCCTCCGACGAGCGCGACGCCGCAGTGGCGCTCGCCCGGCTCGCGGTGCTGGAGCGGGCGGGGCTCGATGCGGAGTGGGCGGAGGAGCTGGCGGCGGCGGAGCGCCGCTTCGAGCGGCGGCCCTTTGCGTTGCTCACGGTTGCGGAAGGGGTGCGGGACGCCGGGCACACCATCGCCGCCATCCGCATCGGCCGCCGACTGCTCGACGGTCGCGGCGGTGCGTGGGATGGGCGGCTGCTGCGCGTCGTCTTTCCGCTGGGCTTCCGGGAGGTGCTGGAGCGGGAGGCGGAGCGCACGGGGGTGGATCCGATGCTGCTCGCGGCTCTGGTGCGCCAGGAGTCGTCCTGGAATCCCGAAGCCCGCTCGCGCGTGGGCGCGGCGGGCCTGTCGCAGATCATGCCGTCGACCGGGCGGTGGCTTGCCCCTTCGGTGGGCATGGACGACTTCGAGGTCCGGCACCTCAACGTCCCTGAGGTGAACCTGCGTATGGGCGCCCGCTATCTGGCCGACCTGCTGAAGCGCTACGATGGGGCGGCGGATCTGGCGCTCGCCGGCTACAACGCGGGACCCAGCCGGGCGGACCGGTGGAGGCGGGAGCTGGGCCACGCCCGCGACGCGGAAGCGTTCCGGGAGCGCATTCCTTTCGATGAGACCCGTCACTACGTCCAGGTCGTGCTCCGCAACGCCGCGGTGTACCGCGCGCTGTACGGACCGGATCGGCCGGCCGGACTCGCCGATCCGCGCTAGCGGAGCGCTGCCGCGGCGCAGGCGTCGGGGGCGGGGCGCTCCGTTTTCACCGCGTACGCGCCGTCGGCGTGTACGCGGACCGCGACGTCGCCGCTCCGATCGGTGCGCAGGACCCGGCGCCCGCCGGTGCAGTAGAAGCGCAGGGCGCTCGTGTGGGGGTGGCCGTAGCCGTTGTCGGCGCCCAGGGAGATCACCACCAGCTCCGGCTGCGTCCGGGCGATCCACGCCGGGGTCAGGCCGTTCCGGCTGCCGTGGTGCGCCGCCTTGAGCAGCTGGACGGGTGGGATCCGCTCCGCGGCGAGCAACGCGGAGATCAGCTCCGTTTCGCTGTCTCCGCTGAACAGGGCTCGAAAGCCCTCGCGCTCCACCACCACGCTGACCGAAAGGTTGTTCTGCCCGCCGCCCGCAGCCTCGTCGCTCAGGGGCGACGGAATGATGCGCAGCCGGGCGGCGCCGAGGGTGAGGGTGCGAGGCGTGGCGGCAAGGTAGGCGACGCCGCGCCGCTCCACCCGCTCCAACACGCGGCGCTGGATCCGTGTAGAGGCTGGGTGGCCGTTGTCCAGGTAGAAGCGCACCGCAAGGCTGTCCAGCACCGCGTCGGCTCCGCCGATGTGATCGGCGTGATTGTGCGATGCGATCAGCACGTCCACCGTGTCCACCCCGAGCGCGCGCAGCCGGGAGACCAAGGCGTCGGAGGGCCCCGCGTCGATCAGGGCGACCCGGCCGCCGGAGCGGATCAGCGCGGCGTCCCCCTGTCCTACGTCCAGGAAGCGGATCTCCAGGACGGGCGGGGTGTCGGGGGTGGGCGCGCGTACGCGCGTCTCCTGCTCTGGAAGCTGACCTCCCGAGCAGCCCCCCGTCAGCAGCACGAGAAGGGCGAGAAGCAGCCCCGTGCCGCGCCGGCGTGAAAGATCGAACGTCATGCGGCATTCTAACACGTCGCCCATCCTGCTCCAACCCCCGGACGGGGCCGCGGCGCCTTGACCCCCGAGCGGTGTTTTTGTACACTCGCTTCTCCTCCGTTCCAAATCCGTCCCGATCGCCATGGCTGTCCGACTCCGCTGCACGCTGCTCGCCCTCGCCCTCTGCGCGGCGCTCCTGCCGCACGCCGTCGAAGCACAGGCGCTACGCGGCTCCCGCACCAGCGTCGAGCGCATCTACGGCCAGGCGAAGAGCCAAGGCCTGACCTTTCACAAATCTTCGGCGAGCGTTCGCACGGCGACCGCGCGGGGGGAGTTGGTGCAGCTGAAGCCGACGGCCAACCTGACACTGCACGGGGTCTCGTACCCGTACGTGCTGCCGGCCACGCACACCTTTGTGACCCGGCTGTCTGCGCAGTACCGCTCCGCCTGCGGGGAGCGGCTGGTGGTGACCAGCGCAACCCGCCCCACCTACATCCGCCTGGCGAACAGCGTCGACAAATCGGTCCACCCCACCGGCATGGCCATCGACCTGCGCCGCCCCGCCAGGGCAAGCTGCCAGCGCTGGCTGCGGAGCACCCTGATCGCGCTCAACGGGACCGGGACGGTGGAGACGGTGGAGGAGCGCAACCCGCCGCACTTCCACGTCGCCGTCTTTCCCCGACAGTACCTCGCCTACGTGGGCGGCAGGGCGGTTTCGCCGACGCCGTCGTCGTCGGTCGCGAGCAGGGCGGCTGCCATCTCCACCTACCGTGTGCGCAAAGGCGACTCGCTCTGGACCATCGCGCGCCGGCACGACACCACCGTGGAGCGCCTCCGCCGCGCAAACAACCTGCGGGGCTCGCGGCTGTTGCCCGGGCAGGTGCTGCGGATCCCCCGGTAGCCCTCATCTTCCCGCCCGCGAAGGTGGAGGCATTCCGTCACCTCGCGGTGACAGGTTCGCGGGCCAGACCTCTCAAAAACATAGCGCTGGCGCGGGTCTGCC
>JALZKG010000288.1 GCA_030859365.1 Gemmatimonadota bacterium | reverse complement strand
GTGCGGCTCCCAACGCGGAGGGTCACCCGGCGGCCCACGCCGGCAACGTGCTCGGCCGCGGGCGTCTGATGGTGCTGGGGATCGGCGGGGTGTACGGCGCGGCGCGGATCGTCGGAAACGAGCCGCTCGCCGCCGGCGCGGGCCGGGTCTTTGCCGGCCTGGCGGCGGCGGGCGTGGTGAACGGTGCGCTCAAGTTCGGCGTGGGCCGGCTGCGGCCGCACGCCGGCGAAGGCTCGCTCCGCTTCCGCCCCTTCAACCTGCAGAACCGCTGGCAGTCGTTTCCCGCCGGGCACGCGCTCGCCGCCTTCGCCCTTGCCGCCGCCCTGTCCGAGGAGGCGGGAAGCCCCTGGGTCACCGTCCCCGCGTTCGGTGCCGCGACGCTGGTCGGGTGGTCGCGTATCTATGACGACAAGCACTGGACCAGCGACGTCGTGGGAGGCGCCGCGATCGGCACCCTGGTCAGCAGGGGGACCGTGCGGTGGCTGCGGCAGCGACGCGGCACCGATGCTCCCCTTCCCATCGCCGTCGTGGCGATGCCCGACGGAATCGTCTTCTACCTTCCTCTTCCATGACCCTGCTTCCGCTCCGTTCCGCTGAACCGGCCGGCGCCGCCGCGGAGATGTACGACCGCTGGCTCGGTGAGCTGGGGGAGGCGCTGGAGCGCGGCGACGACCGCTGGGAGCTGTGCCGGCGAACGCTGACGAGCCTCTTCCACCCCGAGCTGGCGGATGCGGAGCGGTCGCGGCTTCCGCTCGCCGCGCAGGTGGCGCTCGCTCAGATGGACGCGCGAAACGTCACCCTCGAGCCGGAATACTACGCCGAGGTGGACGAAGCGCTCTTCGCCCAGCGCAAGCCGCTGATCTGGATGTGGCAGATGTTCGACCGATCATCGCTGGGCGGCAACGTGCATCTCGGGGTGCGCTTCCGGCGCCTTCTCGCGCCGTACATCTTCCGCAGGGTGGGGCGCAACTTTAAATGCTTCCACTTCGTGGAGTTCAGCTTCGGATACAATCTGGAGGTCGGCAACGACGTGGTGGTGCACCGCAACGTGCTGCTGGACGACCGCGGAGGGATCGTACTCGGCGACCGGGTCTCCATCTCGGACTACGCCAACGTGTACTCCCACACCCATTCCATCGTCGATCAGCGCGACGTGATCAACGCGCGGACCACGGTCTGCGACGGAGTGCGGATCACCTATCACGCGACGGTGCTCGCCGGGACCACGATCGGCTCGGATGCGATGGTCGGGGCGATGGCGGTGGCCACCCGCGACGTGCGGCCGTACCACGTCAACGTCGGCATCCCCGCGAAGTCGGTTCGCGTCAAGCCGAACGCTCCGCCGGACGCCTACAAGACCACGATCTGCCAGCCGGAGCCGTAGAATGAGCCCCACCATCCTCCCTACCGAGATCACCGATCCCGTCAACGCCCGCATCCTCGGCGTCTCCGAGGACCGGGTGCAGGGCTTCGTCGCCGAACCGTTCCGGGATATCGCTCGGCTATCCGGCGTGGAGCTGCCGACCGTGCTGGAGCGGATCCGGGCGATGCTAGAGGCGGGAGTGATCCGGCGCGTCCGGCAGACGGTGATGGCCACCAACCTGGCCCCCGGCGCCCTGGTCGCCTGGCGCATCCCGCCCGACGAGCTGGATGCCGCCTTCCGCTTTCTGTTCGACCGGGACCCGTTCTCCGGCCACGTGGTGATCCGCTCCACCGATGCGGAAACCCCCGGGTCTGCCTACCGGCTCTGGACCACGCTCAAGGTGCCGCAGGGCTTTTCGCTACGAAAGCACTGCGAGGTGCTCCGGGAGCGCATCGGCGCCAAAGCGTTCCGCATCATGCCTGCGAAGCGGCTCTTCGCCCTCGGCGTCGGCCATGTGCGGCGGCGCGGGGTGGAGCCGGGGGATCGCACGCCCGAGCTCGGGCGGGTGCAGGATACCAACGTCGTGCAGCTGTCGGAGATGGACTGGCGCGTGCTGGTGGCGCTGAAGCGGGAGCTGGAGCCGCGCGAGATCGTCGCCGATCCGTGGCTCGGCCGGGCGGAGGAGGCGGGCGTCTCGCTGGAGGAGTTCCTTCGCGTCGCCGGCTCGCTGAACGAGCGGGGGGTGATCGGCCGCTTCTCCACCTTTCTGGAGCACGTCAAGCCCTCGGCGGCGGGAACGCGGGTCACCCGCTACAACGCGCTCTTCCACTGGCGGGTGCCGCCCGGCCGGGAGATCGACGCCGGCCGCGAGGTGGGGCGCCACCACATCATGACCCACGCCTACTGGCGGGAGGGCGGCCCCGAGTTCGGCGACGTCAACGTGATGGGCGTCGCGCACGGCACCGACAAGGAGCGGGTGCTGGAGCACAAGGCCGCCATCGACCGCCACCTGGAGCAGGCGGGGATCGCCGTCGACTACACGGCTGTCTTCTGGGGCGGCCGCAGCGAGATCAAGCCCTCGGAGATAGCCCCGGAGGCGTACGTAGAATGGTGCCGGGAGATGGGGCTGGATCCGGAGGCGATGCGGGGGAGCGAGCAGAACGGGCGGAGAGACGACTGTCTCTCCGCCCGCGCTACTGCGACGTAGGGAATCGCCTACGAGCGGTTCCCTCCTCCACCACCCCCGCCGACCGGGAGCTCGGCGAAGACCACGCCGATGTCCTTGATCCCCATCCCTCCCTGCAGCGTCAGCTCCCGGAAGGTCCCGAAGCGCTCGAGCTGGGGGGTCTGGTACGTGCTGCTTACATCCATGCTGCCTCCTGTTATTGCGGGCTTCTCAAACGTAGAATCCACGGCCGGCGACCCGGGCGGCCGCGATCAAAGGGAAGACAAGTCGCTGCACACCCTGTGCCATTCCCCGTCGTATCCGTGCGCTCATCTGGGGCCGTCATTGAATCGGCCCTGCCGGCCGCGGAGCCAGAGCTCGGTCTCCAGGGTGAAGTACAGAGGGCCCGCCAGCTCGCCGCTCCCGCTCTGGAAGTACCGCTTCCATGCGTCCCGCAGGCGACCGGCGTCGACGATTCCCAGTTCGGCCAGCAACGGCTGCCGAAACAGCTCTTTGAACTCGGTGTCGTGAAAGTGGCGGATCCAGCTGTCGAAGTAGCCCTCCGAGGTTCCGGTCTTCCACGGACGGGGAGCGAGAATTCGGTCCGGGAGGAGACCCCGGACGGCGGCTCGCAGCAACCTCTTCTTCTCCCCCGACCACGCCCGCTCCTCCAGCGGCCGCGAAGCGGCGAACGCCACGACCCGCCCATCATAGAGCGGCGAGCGGAGCTCGACCCCGGCCCCGAAGGCGGCCGAGTACAGGGCGGAGACCACCCTTGGAAAGAAAGGGTACTCCAGGTACCACAGCATCTCGTACGCCGCCGGGCTCCTGGTCCCGCGCCGGGGCGTGCGGGCCCGCTCGCGCTCCACCAGCCGGTGCCGCCGCAGAAAGTTCCGGTCCATGTAGTCGGGAGCCCGGCGCTCCAGCGGCGCCGCCAGAGGCCGCCCTCGCAGCCTCCCCAGGAGCGCGAGCACTCGGGGAGGAATGATCGGCAGCACCGCCGAGCCTAGAAATGCCCTCGGACCACGGTGGGTTCGGCGCTTCCACTGTCGCCGCAGGGCCAGCCACCGCCCCCGCCACAGCAGGTCCGCGAGGTACGCGTCCGAAAGCTGGAAGAGCGGGTCGCCGCCGAGGCCGCCGAGGGCGATCCGGGCGCCGGCGTCGCGGCTCGCCAGGGCGAGCGCCTGGTTCAGCCGCTGGTAGGGGTGCACGAACGGTTCGTCGCGCTCGGCCGCCGCCTCGCGTGGGCGGTCGAACATCGGCACGGCAGTGCTATCAACCCATCGCACCGGAACGCCCGAGAAGCTCGCGATTTCTCCGATGAGGTCGTCTTCGTGCCCCGGGTCGCCGAACGGGTAGTGGATGGAGACCGGCCGCATCTGCCGCCCCGTGCTCCCGCGTCGGGCGATGGAGTGGGCGATCCCGAACAC
>JALZKG010000279.1 GCA_030859365.1 Gemmatimonadota bacterium | reverse complement strand
GGTCGACGCCGCCACCCGCGCCCCCGTCGCCGGCGCGAACGTCCGGCTGCGGCAGCTGGGCCGGAGCGAGTTGTCCCACGCGGACGGCACTTTCCACTTCGACCGCCTCGCGCCCGGCGTCTACACGGTTGCCGTCGAGCGCATCGGCTACGCCCCGGCGGAGCAGAGGGTGCGTGTCGCCGATGGCGCCGCCGCCGAGGTAACGGTGGCGCTCACCCCCTCGGCCATCGAGGTGGGCACCATCGTGGTCACCGCCACGGGGAGCGAGCGGAGCGCGAGCGAAACCTACCGCCCCACCACGGTGCTCAGCGACGCCGAGCTGCGCCGCAAGCTCAGCACCAGCGTCGCGGCGACGCTCGCCGGCGAGCCCGGCATCTCCCAGCGGTACAACGGCCCCGCCGCCGCGCAGCCGGTGATCCGGGGCCTGAGCGGCGACCGGGTGCTGGTGCTGGAGGATGGGCAGCGGACCGGCGACATCTCCACCCTCTCCGGGGATCACGCCGTCGCCGTCGACCCGCTGACCGCGGAGCGGATCGAGGTGGTGCGGGGGCCGGCGGCGCTGATGTACGGGAGCAACGCGCTGGGCGGGGTGATCAACGTGGTGCGCAACGAGGTGCCGCGCACCCTCCCGGAGCGGCTGACGGGGACGCTCAGCAGCCAGGCGGAGTCGGTCAACCGCGGCGTGACCGCGGGCGCCGCGGCGAGCGTGCCGGCCGGCCCATTCGCGCTTCGGGCGGAGCTGAGCGGCCGCACCGCTGGAGAAACCCGGACCCCGCGTGGCGTCCTGCCGACGACGCAGCTCGACGGGCTCAACGGAGCTGTCGGGGGGAGCTGGATCGGCTCGCAGGGATTCGCGGGCGCCGCGCTCCGCGACTACTGGATGCGCTACGGGGTGCCGGGCACCTTCAACGGGCGGACCATCCCCGGCGGACACGAGGGCGGGGTGGAGATCGTGCAGCGCCGTACGGCGGGCAAGGTGGAGGCGGCCCGCTTCTCCGGCGCGGGGCCCTTCGACTCGATCGAGCTGGACGGCAGCTACGTGCGGCTCGACCAGCAGGAATACGAGCTCGGCGGCCCGCGGGGACCGGTGATCGGGACCCGCTTCCGCCAGTTCACCGGCACCGGCAACCTGATCGCCCGCCACCACCACGAGAGTGGCGGGACCCTTGCCCAGGGAGCGGTCGGGCTCTGGGGGATGGGGCGCGACTTCAGCACGGCAGGGCTGCGGACCGGGAGCCGTCCGGCGCGGCAGTACTCGGTCGCCGGCTTCGCCTTCGAGGAGCTGACGTGGAATCCGTTCCGCCTGGAGGTGGGGGCGCGTTACGACTGGAGCCGCATCGATCCGCTCGACAAGCGCCCGCGGGGAACGCAGGAGGTCCGCACCCGGGACTTCGGCGCCCTTTCCGGCTCGCTGGCCGCGCTGGTGCAGCCGTGGAGCGGGTGGAGCGTCGGGGCGAGCGTGTCGCGCGCCTTTCGCACCCCGTCCATCGAGGAGCTGTTCTCGGACGGGCCGCACCTGGCCAACTACTCGTTCGACGTCGGCAACCCCGATCTGACGCCCGAGTACGGGACCGGGACGGACCTGTTCGTCCGGGCGGCGCTTCCACGGCTGCACGGCGAGGTGAGCGTCTTCCGCAACAGAATCCGCGACTACATCTACTACGCACCCACGGGTGAGATGGACCCGCGCTTCGGCCAGTTCCCCGTCTACCGCGCCGCGCAGGACGACGCGGTGCTCAGCGGCGCTGAAGGAAGGGTGCAGTGGGAGGTCGCCCGCCGCTGGGTGGTCGACGGCAACGCCAGCTACGTCCGCGGCTCCCGCAACGGCGGCGCGGGACGGGAGGCGCTCCCCGCCATCCCGCCGCTGCACGGCTCTTTCGGCGTCCGGCACGACGCCACCCGCTTCTTCGCGGGGGTCAGTGTGGAGGCGGCGGCGGCGCAGAACCGGGTCCCCCCGGCGCCGGAGGGCGGCGCGGATCTCGTCGGGCTCGAGCGGCCGACGCCCGGCTACACCCTGCTCCATGCGACGGCGGGGCTCCGCTGGACGGCGCTCGGGCGGCTGCAAACGCTGACCCTCACCGCCAACAACCTGTTCGACACGGCGTGGACGGACCACCTGTCGCGCATCAAGAACGTCGCGCCCCAGCCGGGGCGCAACCTTCAGCTGCTGTACCGGGTCGCTTTCTAGCGGCCCGCCGAACCGGGCGGCACCCGGGGCTACCGCACGAGGCGGAGCCCAACCCTTGTACCGAACGCAGGAGACAGCATCATGAACGGAGCCATCAAGAAGTTCGCCCTCCCCCTGATCGCCGGGGTGTTCACCGTCTTCGCCGCCGGCTGCGGTGACAGCCTGGGCCTGGGCGATGATCAT
>JALZKG010000266.1 GCA_030859365.1 Gemmatimonadota bacterium | reverse complement strand
TTGTTGCCGTAATCGAAGGTGATGGCGCCGCGCGCCTGCAGATCGAGTATCGCCTGGACGTGCGTCTGCATGGCGTCGAGTACCGTGGCCTCGTACCCCGCGGGGTCCGACTCCCGCCGCGCGGCTGCCTCTTCCAACGAATGCCCCGGGGGGATGTAGCCGCACCGCAGGTCGTGCGCGGAGGTCTGGTCCGTGAGCAGATCGGGGACGACGCCGCGCCGCGCCAGCTCCGGAAGCACCTCCGCGACGTTGCCGACGAGCCCCACCGACAGCGCCTCTCCCCGTTCCTTCGCGCCGAGCACGCGCTCCAGCGCGCGGTCCAGCTCCGTTTCCAGCGCGTCGCAGTAGCCGGAATCCACCCGCCGCCGGACGCGGCTCGGGTCCACGTCCACCCCCAGAAAGGCCGCCCCGTTCATGGTGGCCGCCAGCGGCTGCGCTCCCCCCATCCCCCCCAGCCCGCCGGTCACCACCAGCCGCCCGGCGAGCGAGCCGCCGAAGTGCTGCCGCGCCGCTTCCGCAAAGGTCTCGTAGGTGCCCTGTAGGATCCCCTGCGTGCCGATGTAGATCCACGATCCCGCCGTCATCTGCCCGTACATGGTGAGCCCCAGCGCTTCCAGGCGGCGGAACTCGTCCCAGGTGGCCCAGCGGGGGACCAGGTGCGAGTTGGCGATCAGGACGCGCGGCGCCTCGTCGTGCGTGCGGAAGACGCCCACCGGCTTGCCGGACTGCACCAACAGCGTTTCGTCGTCGCCGAGGCGGCGCAGGGTGCGCACGATGGCTGAATAGCACTCCCAGTTGCGCGCCGCCTTGCCCGTGCCGCCGTAGACGACGAGCTCGTCCGGATGCTCGGCGACCGCGGGGTCCAGGTTGTTCTGGAGCATCCTCAGCGCGGCTTCCTGCTGCCAGCCGCGGCAGGACAGCGTGGTGCCGGTGGCGGCGTGGATCGGGGCGCGGGTGGGGGACATGGGGCGGGGCGGCTGCGGGTTGCACCGGGGCGGCGGACGTCCGAACAGGCAGTTTGCCCGCCACCGCGCGCCACCGCAACCGGCGCATGCGTATCGGGTGCAACTTTCCGGCGGCCGTGGGGGTACAAAGCTCCGAGATTCATAGAGTTACCTGTTTCTGACCCTCAGGAGAACCCCCGATGCACCTTCGGCTTCGCTCCCCGCTCCGCTGGCTCGCCCGGCTGCCGATTCTGCTCGGGCTTCTGGTCGTCGCGGCGTGCGCCCGCTCCGAGGCGGCCGATGCGCAGGCGCAGCAGACGCGCGCCCCGTCCGCCACCGGGCAGCAGGCCGTCGCCACCTTCGCGGGCGGGTGCTTCTGGTGCATGGAGCCGCCCTTCGACAGGATGGACGGGGTGATCTCCACCACCTCCGGCTACACCGGCGGGCGCACCGCGAACCCCACCTACAAGCAGGTGTCGGCGGGCGGGACGGGGCACGCGGAGGTGGTGCGGGTGGTGTACGATCCGTCCCGCGTCAGCTACGAGCAGCTCCTGCACGTGTTCTGGCGCAACGTGGATCCGCTGACCGCGAACGCGCAGTTCTGCGACCGGGGCGACATGTACCGCACGGCCATCTATGTCCACGGCGCGGAGCAGCGTCGCGCGGCTGAGGCGTCCAAGCGGTCGCTGGAAGCGGCCGGGCGGCTCCCGGGGCGGATCGTCACCGAGATCACCGACGCGACGACGTTCTACCCCGCGGAAGAGTACCACCAGGACTACTACACCAAGAACCCCGTCCGCTACAAGTACTATCGCACCACTTGCGGCCGGGACCGCCGGCTCAAGCAGCTCTGGGGCGCCGAGGCCGGCGCGGAGGCAATCACCCGATGACACGATCCATGTCCAGACACTCACGAAGCACCACGCTTGCCGCTCTCGTCCTCGCCTTCACGCTGGCGGGGTGTGCCGAGCCCGGCGCCGCCGACGCGCAGGCCCGGACCCAGACAGCGGCGCAGAAGGTGGAACGGCAGGCTCGCGACGCCGAGCTGCGCCGCAAGCTGACCCCCATCCAGTACCGGGTGACGCAGAAGGACGACACCGAGCCCGCCTTCCGCAATGCGTACTGGGACAACGAGAAGCCCGGAATCTACGTGGACGTGGTGTCCGGAGAGCCGCTCTTCAGCTCGCTCGACAAGTACGATTCCGGGACGGGGTGGCCCAGCTTCACCCGCCCGCTGGAAGCGCGTAATGTGACCGAGCACGAAGACCGCTCGCTGTTCGGGACGCGGACGGAGGTCCGCTCGCGCAGGGCGGACTCGCACCTGGGGCACGTCTTCGACGACGGCCCCGCGCCGACGGGGCTGCGCTACTGCATGAACTCCGCGGCGATGCGCTTCGTGCCCGTGGAGCGCCTCCAGGCGGAAGGGTACGGCCGGTACCTGCAACTCTTTCGGGGCGCGACCGCGGCGCGATGAAGGCAAAGCTTCTGCTCCTCCCCGTCGTCGTGGTGATCGTCGGATCGTTCGTGGCGCAGATGCTCATGGGCTTCTGCCCGGTGCCCTGAAGGCGATGGGCGACCGGGCGGGGCAGTCTCAAGCGTCCCGCTCCACCCGCTCCCGCGCCTCCCGCAACGCCCGGTCGTAGCACTCCTCCAGCGGGGTGCTCGCCCCCCGGCACCCGCGTACCACCTGCTCCGTCCAGTAGAGGTACTCCCGCTTCCGCTCCGCCGTCCAGGGGCGGTTCGGGAGGTCGCGTACGTTGGAGACCTTGTCCGCGATCTTGATCCGCTTCGCGTCGGCGGAAAGGTGCGGAGCGTGCTCCTCCTGTAGCCGCTTCTGCTCCGCGTCCGCGACGCCGGGCGGATCGGTCATCTCCTCGACCAGCCGCCGGACCCGCTCCCCGAAGCGGCGCTCGATCTCCGCGGCGCGGGTTTCCGTATCTTCCAGCGTGTCGTGCAGCACCGCCGCCTGTAGCACCTCCACGTCGGCGACGCCGCCCTCGCGGGCGAGCAGCGCCGCCACCTCCACCAGGTGGTTCACGTAGGGCGCGTCCTCACCCTTGCGGCGCTGGGTGCGGTGGCGTTCCGCGGCGAGCTGCAGCGCGTTTAGGAGGGCGGCGAGGGGAGCGGGCATGGTGGGAGATTACCACCCGCCCCCCTCCCCGAACAGGGGGCCGCACGATGAACGGAATCGATTGCGGAGCCGCGCACTCCCTTTTATGATACAGCTCCCCGTTTCACCGCTCCCCAGCTCGCCCACGCCGTGTCCGCCAACCTCCGCTTCGTCGCGCTGGTGGTCCTGCCGCTGCGCGAGGCGGCGTCCGCATGACGACGGGCCCCGGAGCGCCGGCCCCGGACGGCCGCACCGCGCTGCTGCTGGGTGCCACCGGGCTGGTGGGAGGCCACTGCCTGGAGTTGCTCCTGGCGGACCCGCGGTACCGGCAGGTGCGGGCGCTTGTCCGCCGTCCACTGGAACGCAAGCACCCGAAGCTGGACGCGACCGTCGTCGACTTCGAGCGGCTGGACGATGCGGCCGGGCTCGTGGCGGGGGACGACGTCTTCTGCTGCGTGGGGACCACACTCCGCACGGCCGGCTCGCGGGAGGCGTTCCGGCGGGTCGACTTCGGCTACACGGTGGAGACCGCGCGCCGCGCCGTGGAGAACGGGGCGGAGCAGCTGCTTCTGGTCTCCGCGACCGGCGCGGACGCCGCGTCCCGCGTCTTCTACCAGCAGGTCAAGGGAGAAACGGAGGACGCGGTACGAGCGCTTCCCTTTTGTGGCGTGACCGTCGTGCGGCCGTCGCTGCTGCGGGGAAGGGCGGAGGTCCGGCGGGGGGAGCGCATCGGGGAGGTGGTGCTCGGCATTCTGCGTCCGCTGCTGCGTGGACCGCTGCGCCGGATTCGGCCGGTGTGGGCGCGTGACGTGGCTGCCGCGCTGGTCCGCTGCGCGG
>JALZKG010000265.1 GCA_030859365.1 Gemmatimonadota bacterium | reverse complement strand
CCCCTTCCGTGTGTAGCCGGCCTGGCCGGCTAACGGCGACCGTCGGCGCTATCCCGCCTCCGGCCCCGCCTCGCTCACCGCGGCCGACACGTTGTCGGCGTACTTCTCAAAGTTCTCGCGGAACATGTCGGCCAGCTTGCGGGCCTGCGCGTCGTAGGCGTCCTTGTCCGCCCAGGTCTGCCGCGGGCGGAGCACCTCGTCGGGAACGCCGGGGACGTGCTTGGGGACGTGCACCCCGAACACCGGGTCCGCCTCCGTCTCCACGTCGTCCAGCTTGCCGGAGAGCGCGGCGGAAACCATTGCGCGGGTGTAGGCGAGCTTGATCCGGCTCCCCTCGCCGTAGCGGCCGCCGGTCCAGCCGGTGTTCACCAGCCAGACGCGGGCGCCGTGCTCCTCGATCTTTTCGCCCAGCATCTCCGCGTACACCGAGGGGGCGAGCGTCAGGAAGGGAGCCCCGAAGCAGGCGCTGAAGGTGGCCTGCGGCTCCGTCACCCCGCGCTCCGTCCCGGCCACCTTGGCGGTGTAGCCGCTCAGGAAGTGGAACATGGCCTGCTCCGGGGTGAGGCGGGAGATGGGAGGGAGCACGCCGTACGCATCGGCGGTGAGGAAGACGAGGGTCCGCGGATGCCCCGCCTGCCCTTCGGCGACGTAGTTCGGGATGTAGTGCAGCGGGTACGAGGCGCGGGTGTTTTCCGTGATGTCCGCGGCGTCGAAGTCCGGCTGGCGCTCCTCGTCGGTGACCACGTTCTCCAGGATGGTGCCGAACATCCGAGTCGTGGCGTAGATCTCCGGCTCCCCCTCCGGCGAAAGGCGGATCGCCTTCGCGTAGCAGCCCCCCTCGAAGTTGAAGATGCCCCGGTCGCTCCAGCCGTGCTCGTCGTCGCCGATCAGCCCGCGCTCCGGATCCGCGGAGAGCGTCGTCTTGCCGGTACCGGAGAGGCCGAAGAAGAGCGCGGTGTCGCCCGCCTCGCCCACGTTGGCGGAGCAGTGCATGGAAAGCACGCCCTGCAGCGGGAGCAGGTAGTTCAGCACCGAAAAGATGCTCTTCTTGATCTCCCCGGCGTAGCGGGTGCCGCCGATCAGCACCTCCCGCTCCCCCAGGTTCACGATCACGAAGGCGCCCGTCCGGGTGCCGTGGCGCTCCGGGTCCGCCTGGAACTCCGGGTCGTGGATCACGGTGAACCCCGGCTCCATCTCCGCCAGCTCGTCCGCCTCCGGGCGGCGGAACATGTTGTAGGCGAACAGGTTGTGCCACGCGCTCGGCGTGACCACCCGCACCGCGAGCCGGTACTCCGGGTCCGCGCCCGCCCACATGTCGCGGACGAACAGGTCCTGCCGCCCCAGCGACTCCACCACCTCCGAGCGTAGCTGCGCGTATCGGTCGGCGTCGAAGGGGACGTTGACCTTGCCCCACGCCACCTTCTCTTCCGAGGAGGGCTCCCGGACCACGAAGCGGTCGTCGGGCGACCGCCCGGTGTGCGGCGCGGTTACGGCGTTGAAAGGCCCGCCCTCCACCAGCTCCCCTTCGCCGCGACGGACGGCGTGCTCCACCAGCTCGGCGGGGGCGAGGTTCCAGAAGGTTTCCCCGGAGGTGCGGATCCCGTGCCGATCGAGCCCGAAGCGGCTCTGCCTCGTGGAGGGGTCGGCGGCGGTTTCGGGAGGGTTCAGCGTCGTAGCCATGGCAAGATCGATCTCGTTCTCGGAAGAAGCATGCGGCCCAGGGCCGCGCCGCCGGGAAAGGGTTACATATGTAGCACGCTACCCCGCAGGGGGCAACCGCCACCGGCTGCGCCGCTCCACGGAGGGCATTTTGCACGACGTCCGGCATTCGACAGGCGGACGCGCCCGCGCGAGGCCCGTCCGCCACCCGTGCTCCGGGGCGCAAGTCAATGCGCTGAAGGCACTTGCTAAGCTGGGCGCGTCGTCCCGCACCGCTGGGCCTGCCCTTGCACCGGTTCGATGCGCCGGCGGCTGGCCACCGCGCCTCCCCGCTCCTCTCTCCACGACACCCATGCAGGCACCCGCCACCAGCGCCCTCTCCACCCGCACCGAGGCCGCCGACGCCGCCCGTGAGCTGAGCGAGCAGCTCGGCGACGCTGCGCTGAGGGCAATCGTCTTTTTCTGCTCGCACGCGCACGACGGAGCAGCGCTTTCCGCCGCGCTGCGGGAGCGGTACCCCGAGGCCCAGGTGATCGGCTGCACCACGGCGGGAGAGTTCAACCAGACGGGGGGTGGGCTCGGGGGTGTGTCCGCGCTGGCCTTCGGCTCGGACCGGGTGCGCGCGTGCCATGCGGCGCTGGCGGACTTTTCCGGCGGGGTGGAACCGGCGATCTCGGCGGCGGCAGGGGAGATCGGCGACCGCCTCGGCATCGACCTTCGGGCGGCCGACTCCGCCCGCTACGCAGCGCTGGTGCTGGTGGAGGGGCTGCACGGCAGGGAGGAGGCCGCGAACCATGCGCTCGGCATGGCCGCCCCCGCGCTCGGCTTCGTAGGCGGCTCGGCGGCGGACGACTTGTCGTTCGAGCGAACCCGCGTCTTCGTCAACGGCCGGGAGAGCGAAGACGGCGCCGCACTGCTGGTCATGGAGATGGCGGTGCCCTTCACGGTGTTGAAGACGTGTCATCTGGAGCCGACCGAGCATCACTTCACCGTGACCCGCGCCGACGCGGCCGCCCGTACCGTCTACGAGGTGGGCGGTCGCCCCGTTCTCGCCGCGTACGCGGAGGCAGCCGGGACGGAGCTCGACGCGCTCGACTTCGGTGTGTTCATGCAGAACCCGTGGGGGATGATGCTAGACGGAGAGCCGTGGATCCGCAGTCCCAAGCACGCCCTTCCCGATGGAGGACTGGTGTTCGCCTGCGCCGTCGAAGAGGGGATGCAGATGCACCTGATGCGCCGGACGGACCTGGTGGCGGAGACGCGCCGTGCCATGAACGAGGCAATCGACGTGCTGGGTGGAACGGCGGGAGGCGGGCTGATCTTCAACTGCGTCTACCGCCGGCTCGAGATGGATGCGCTGTCCCTGCACGAGCCTTTTCTGCGGAGCTTCGACTTCCCCATGGCCGGCTTTCACACCTACGGGGAAAGCTATCTGGGCCACATGAACCAGACCTGCACCGGTCTCGTCTTCGCCTGACGCGGCGTAAAACGCGCCCCATCAACCGCAACCGAAACGCCCGAACCGTGCACACCCTGGAACAGATCGGACAGAACCTTCGCGCGCAGCTCGGCACCGCGAACATTCCCAAGCTGCTGAACACGCGTATTTTCCTGCGGACCGGCGTCAGCCTGGCCGACGTCCGGCCCACGCAGAACGCCGACCCGAGCATGATCGAAAAGGTGGCCGGAGCGCTGCGCGACTTCGGCTACACCCTTCCCTAAGGGCGCCCCTCAAGCGCCCGGCGCGCCTCCGTCAGCGCGCTGCCCGCGGCGCGGAATCGGGCCGCAAGGTCGGCGATCTCCGCCGTGGCGAGCCGTGCATCGCCCTCCCGAAACGCCTCCACCACCGATGGAAAGATCACGGTGGAGTAGCCATTGTCCCGGTCCGCGGCGTAGACCAGGTTGCGGTACCACGGGCGTCCCCGTAGCCCCTCGGGACGGGTGAGGGCGCGCTCCACTTGCAGCAACGCCGCGTTGGCGCGGTTCCGGGTGGTGCGGGGCGGGGTGCCCGCCGCCAGCGACGCATCCCGGACGCGCGCGAACTCCGCCGCCTCCCGCTCCATCGCCTCGATCGCCTCGCGTAGCGGCGCGACCGCCGCGGCGCCTCCCGCGAGCGCCGGCTCCAACATCCGGAGATGAGCGCCCATGGTGCGGGCGAACTCCACGTAGTCGTACGGCAGGATCTCCGCGTTTGCCAGGCGCAGGAGCACCCCGGCTCCGATGCGCGCCGCCGTGGCGTGGCGGCGGTAGCCAGGGTCCCCGAAGCGCTCCATCCACGCAGTGCCGTCGTAGTGGGAGTGGTACACGCCCCCCGCGCCGCCGAAACCCCAGTCCGAGTGCGGGATCCCCAGGTGGTTGTAGAAGCCGGCGAAGTCGGAGCCGCCGCCAGGATCCCCCATCGGCGGCTCGGCGCCCTCGGCGGTGCCCAGGCGGCGGCGCCACGCCT
>JALZKG010000248.1 GCA_030859365.1 Gemmatimonadota bacterium | reverse complement strand
GAGGAGATGGCCGCGGCCGCGGCGCGGCGCGCGGAGGAGGAGCGGCGGGAGCGCGCCCGGGAGGTGGCGGAGCGCGAGACGGAGCACCGCTACCACGAAGAGCTGGACGAGGCGTTCAGCACCCTGCGCGCCGAGCTGAACGCGCATCTCCGCCCCGAGCTTTCGGAGATCGCGTCGCTCTTCCTCGCCCAGCTCACCGACGGGCGCTACACCTCCATGGAGATCGACGAGGGGTACAACATCCTGGTGCTCGACGAGGGCGAGGAGAAGCCGGTGATCTCCGGCGGCGAGGAGGACGTCGCCAACCTGGTGCTCCGCCTCTCCCTGAGCCAGATGATCGCGGAGCGCGCCGGGCATCCGCTTTCCCTGCTGATCCTGGACGAGGTGTTCGGCTCGCTCGACGTGGCCCGCCGCGACAACGTGGTGCAGCTCCTCCACCACCTGGAGGACCGCTTCGAGCAGGTGATCCTGATCACCCACATCGAGGGAATCCGCGAAAGCCTGGACCAGGTGCTCCGCGTGGAGTTCGACGAACGGAGCGGCACCTCCCGCGTGCGCGAGGAAGGTACCGCTCCGGAGCCTCCGCTGGAAACGGAGATCGCCGCCGACTAACGGAAGGCTACCGGTCCGAGAGCGCCATCCACCGCTCCGCGAGGCGAACGTTGCGCTCCACGGCCTGTGGATTCCCGAGCATCTGGTCGGCCTGCGCCAGCGCGATCCGCGCATACGCGTAGTAGGTCGGGATCCCCCGCGTCGCGTCGTCCACCCAACGCGGCTGGTCGAGCAGCGAGCGATGGACGAACACCTCGTTCAGCAGCGTCCGGGTGCGGTCCACGTCCAGATACGCCCCGAATACGGGGGAGTACGGCTGGTCCTGCGGCATGGCGAGCAGCCCCTCCGCCTCCGAGGGAGTCACCAGCTTGTACGCCACACCCTGCCGTGCCACCCAGCGTTCGAGGCCGAGCTCGCGGTGCGCGTTGGTGGTGGCCGCGAAGTAGATCGGCCGGTCACCCCACGCCTCCTTGACCATGGTCAGCGCGAACTGGTCGGCCGGGGTCAGCATCGTCCCCGCCGGCAGCGTGGTTTGGATCCCGCGCGCCTCGAAGACCACGTCCTGCGGCAGCTGGATGAAGCCGGCGTACCCCGTCGCTGCCGCGATGTCCGCGTCGGAAAGCGGCAGGATGGTGCGGGTCGGCGCCTGCGCCCCCGCGTAGAAGGCGGGGGCCCCCCTCGGATCGAAGGGGCGCTGGCAGGTGATCCGCGTCGGGTCCTGCGCCCATGCATTGGGGGTGGAGCAGGGCTGCGTGAGGTCGCGGAGTTGCCGCGCGTACCAGGGGGTGTTCAGGTACGAGCGGACGATCACGGTCACGTCGCGGCGCACCCCCTCCACCTCCTGCAGGTACCAGAGGGGGAAGGTGTCGTTGTCGCCGTTGGTGAAGAGCACCGCGTACGGCTCGGCCGACTGCAGCAGGTTGTATGCCCAGTCCCGCGCCGCGTAATCTCCGGCCCGCGAAGCGTACGGCCAGTTCAGCACCAGCGGGATCAGGGCGAGCGCGAGCACCGGCGAGGCGGCGAGCGCCGCCCGCGGTCGCCCGGCCAAGGCTTCGGTTGCGCGTAGCCAGAGCGCGGTGATCCCGATCCCCGCCCACAGCCCCCAGAGGGAGAAGGAGACCAGAAAGAAGTAGTCGCGCTCGCGCACCTCGGCCAGGTTGAAGTCCAGCCCCCGCGCGCTCACCTGCCCGTAGCCGTACTTGAAGTTCAGGTAGAAGGCCAGCCCGAGCGACAGGGTACCGAAGAGGGTCGCGAGGTACGCGAAGCTCTTCCGGTCGCGCCGCCAGTGCTCCAGCGCTCCGAGGACACCCAGCCCGAGGAAGAGCAGGGTGAAGGGGAGCCGTGCCGCGCCGAAGAAGCCCGAGCGGCCCGACATCGAGCGCGCCCACTGCCAGTCGAAGTACTGGAAGTAGTTCTCCATCTGCAGGGTGAGCGGGGCCATCCGCGTGCCGACCGGAGGCTTCGCGTACTGCTCACGGGCCAGCGACGCCGACAGCTCCGCGCACCCGGAGCCGCCAAAGGTCAGGATGCTCTGCATCGCCGAGCCGATGGAGGAGCAGGTGGGCGCCGCCTCGTTGATGATGGGATCCAGTCCCGCACGGATGGGGAGGAACAGGTGCACGGAAAGCCCGATCACCCCGAACACCGCGCTCCACGCGTACAGCTTCCAGTTGAGCAGCACTCGTGGCCGCACCAGGAGCACGAACACCAGGAGCGCCGGTGCGGCGAGAAACGCCATCAGGTGGTTCGCGACGGAGAGCGCGAGAAGAAAAGCCATCAGCACCAGCACGTTGTCGTCGTGCCAGCGGCGCGCCTCCGCCCCCCGGTGCTCCTCCCGGTGGTCGCGCCACAGAAAGGCGAGCCAGGAAAGCACCGCGATGGTAAGGAGGCTGACGGTGTACACCTTCTCGTTCACGTTCGACTGGTTCCACACCGTGAACGCGGTCGCGGACACCAGCACCGCCGCGCCCGCCCCGACGCGGCGCACCGTCTCGCTTGCCGTGAAGAAGGCGAGGATCCTGTGCGCCACCAGGAACCAGAGGGCGGCCGAGCCCGCACCCATCAGGGCGCTGAACAGGTTGACCCTCACGGCCACAGATAGGCCCGTCGGGGCCAGCAGCAGCTCCCAGGCGCGGGCGAACAGCACGAAGAGCGGGTTCCCCGGCGGGTGGGGGATCCCCAGGATGTGCGCCGTGGCGATGTACTCGCTGGTGTCCCAGAACGCGGTGGTGGGGGCGAGCGTCAGCGCGTACAGCGCAAACACCAGGATCCCCGCCAGCGCCGCGTACACGTAGGGGGGGCGGTGGGCGCCGGGCTCTTCGGCGACGGGAGTCCGTGCCGGCCGGGAGCGCACGGTGGGTGCGGCTTGGCTCATGGGAGATGCAGCAAAAAAGAACAGGGGGTGGCTGCCCGCAAACCGAAAAGGTAAGCGGGAAGCCACCCCCTGTCGATACCTTGCACTTCGGCCCGGGCTCCTAGAACCGCAGCTCGCCCCCGACGCGGACGAACACCTGATTCGTGATCCCTTCGTCGCGGAAGTTGGAGATGTAGTCGTTTGCCCCGTAGCGGATGGCAAAGTTGCGCGATAGCTGCAGCGCGCTGGCGACACCGAGGTTGGCGGCGAGGTCGTTCTCTCCACCCTCGTATCGGACCTGGCCGAGCCCCGCTTCCAGCAGGATCGGGAGCATCCCCTCCGCGCCCCCACGGGGGATGTAGGAGAACTCCACGCCCGCGCTCCAGTGATCCACGTCCATCTGCCCCTGGTTCTGCTGGAAGCCGAGAGGTAGCGTGCCGGTCACGGTCGGCGTCGAGCGCTGGTAGTTGCCGAACACCGCGAACTGCGGCGAAAGCTGGTACCCGGCCCGGGCGCCGAGCGCCAGATCCGCCTCCAACGAAGCATCGGTCCCCGGCAGGCTTCCAAAGAATCCGTATCCTACGTACGGCTCCACGGAGAGACGGCCCTCCCCGACCTGCGCGGCGGCGGGCACGGCCAGTGCCGCGGAAAGGAGAGCAGTTGCGAACAGCAGATGCTTTTTCATCGTCAGGTCCCCCGAATCCAGGTTGATCCGCCTCCCCAGCGGGTGCGGTACTGCCCTGCAGGGCAAGAGCTTTGCCAGTGGTGCCGACGGGTCAAATAGAGCAGAGATAAGGATTTACGTAAAAAGATTCCGGATCTGCGAAGGCTGTTCGTCGCGCGGCTGGACATTCATCCGACCCCGCGAGTGGACACCGGAGCGGGTTTGGCGGGCGTTGACAAGCAACCGGCCACCGCGGAAGTTCCCCGCTCGCCGTTCCCCGCCCGCACTCCCGATCATGCGTCTGTTCCCCGGCTTTGACAAGTTCCGGCGCCTCGCGCGCAGCAGCAGCCTGGTTCCCGTCTGGTCCGAGTTCGTCTTCGACACGGAAACCGCGGTGTCCGCGTACCACAAGCTGGCGCGCCCTCCGTTCGGCTTTCTGCTGGAGTCGGTGGTGGGTGGGGAGGCGTGGGCTCGGTACACCTTTCTCGGCACCGAGCCGCGCTCCGCTTGGCGCCTGGCGGGCGGGCGGGTGGACCGGTGGACGCCGGACGCCGGTTGGGAGCAGGGCGAGCTCTCGCCCGACCCCCTCGCCGACTTCGATCGGCTGATGCGTCGCCACACCCCCGCTCCCGTGCCGGAGCTCCCCCGTTTCTGGGGTGGGGCGGTCGGGTTCTTCGGCTACGACGTGGTCCGCCATATCGAGCACCTCCCGGCCGCGCCGCCAGGGGGGCTCCCCGTCCCCGACGCCCTGTTCATGCTGACGGGAACGGTGCTGGCCATCGACAACCTGTTCGGGCGTGCGCGCGCCATCGCCGCCGTCGAAACGGAGGGATGCGGCGACGTGGAGCTGCGCCGCCGCTACGAAGCCGCGGCGGCGGAGATCGAAGGCCTCCTGCAGCGTCTGCGCAGCTCCGCTCCTACACCGCCGCTCGTGCTGGGCGATCCGGCGGCGGAGGATCCCGTCTTCCGGAGCACGATGGATCGTGCCGACTTCGAGGCCAAGGTGGAGCGGATCCGCGAATACATCCGTGCGGGCGACGCCTTCCAGGTGGTCCTTTCCCAGCGTCTTTCGCTGCCGCTCGCCGCGCGGCCCTTCGATCTGTACCGCGCGCTCCGCACCCTGAACCCGTCGCCCTACCTCTTTTATCTGGAGCTGGACGGCTTTCAGCTCGTCGGGTCTTCCCCGGAGGTGATGGTGCGTCTGGAGGGAGGCAGGGTCACCGTTCGCCCCATCGCGGGGACACGGCGGCGCGGTCGCGACGCGGCGGAGGAC
>JALZKG010000229.1 GCA_030859365.1 Gemmatimonadota bacterium | reverse complement strand
CACCGCGAAGCGGCGCGGGTGTGGGATGGCTACCGCGCCGCGCAGCCGGGCGGCGACGCCTGGCTTCAGGCCACCTACTGGGCCGGACGCGCGCACCTCGCCCTGGGCGACAGCGCGGGGGCGCGTGCCCGCTTCCGCGAGGTGCGCGCCCGCGAGCCGGTCTCCTACTACTCGGTGCGCTCCGCGGAGCGGCTCGGGGAAGCGTTCTGGCCCATTTCCCTGGACCCGCCACCGCCCGACGACGCGGCGGCACGCAGGCGGGTGGAGGGGTGGATGAGCGCGGTGGACGTGCTGCGGGACGCCGGGCTGCACGAGGAGGCGGAAGCCGAAGCGGAGCGGCTGGTGGAGCGAGCCGGCGAGAAAACGCCGCTGCTCTACCCGCTGGCCGAAGCGCTGAACGACCGCGGCTACACCATCCGGGGGGTCAACATCGGGTACCGGCTGCAGCGGGGGGTGGAGCGCCCGAACCCGCGGCTGCTTCGCATCCTGTACCCCTTTCCCTACCGGCGGATGATCGCGGCCGAGGCACGGGAAAAGGGGTTGGACCCCTTCCTGGTCGCGGCGCTCACCCGGCAGGAATCGGTCTTCAAGGCGCGCATCTCCTCTCCGGTGGGTGCCCGGGGGCTGATGCAGGTGATGCCCGAGACCGGGCGCGCGCTTGCCCGTGGCGCGGAGATCCGCCAGTGGGATGCGGATCTCCTTTTCAACCCGGAGATCAACGTGTACCTGGGCACCCGCTACCTCGCGGAGCAGATGCGGGAGTATGATCGATCGCTTCCCTACGTGTTCTCCGCCTACAACGCAGGTCCGCGGCGGGTGACCCAGTGGCGCCGCTTCCCCGAGCGCCGCGACCCCGAGCTGTTCACGGAGCGCATCCCGTTCGCCGAGACACGGGGTTACGTCAAGATCCTCACCCGCAACATCGCGCTGTACGAAGGGCTGTACGGCGAGTGAGCACGTCCGATCTGGCTTTCCCCGCGCCGGCCTGAGCCCCATGCGCCGGGAGGTCTCGCGCAAGGCGTTTCACCTCGCGTCCGTTGCGGTGCCGCTCGGCGTGTGGTGGACGCCCCGGCCCGTCGCCGCCACCGTCCTCGCCGCAGTCGCGCTGCTCGCCCTGTTGATCGACACCGCACGGCTTCGCTTCCGGCCGGCGCGCCTCCACTTTCTGCGCAGCACCCGCACCATGCTGCGCGCGCACGAGAGACGGGGGCTTTCCGGCGCAACCTACATGGCGCTCGCCTACGCCGCCGCCGTGCTCCTCTTTCCGGGACCGGTCGCCGTCGTCGCGATGCTGTACAACGGTCTGGGCGACGCGACCGCCGCGCTCGTCGGCAAGCGCTTCGGGCGGCACCGCACGCGCGGTGGCAAGAGCTGGGAGGGGTTCGCGGCGGCGCTCGCGGTGAACGTGGGCATCGGGCTTGCCGTCCCCGGCATCGGCGCGCTCCCGGCGCTCGTGGGTGGCCTTGCGGGAGCCGCGCTGGAGCTCGCGCCGCTCCCCCTGGACGACAACGTGCGGGTGGTGCTCGGGGGCGGCCTGGCGCTCTGGCTGGCCGCGGCACTCGCCTGAGCTGAAACCCTGGCGCCGAGGTTGCGTAGGGAAGATGTACGATGGCGGGGAGATCCCCGCCTCCCCCGTTCCCCTAGGAGACCCATGGAAGAGCCCCGCGACGAGTTCCGCAAGCGCGACTCCTTTGACGATCTGCAGCGCCGCATCGAGTCCGCGCTGAACGAGGTGCGCCCCAAGGTCAAACGGGCGATGGAGGAGCTGGACCGGCGGGTGGAGTCGGCGCTGGAGGAGGTGAAGCCGAAGGTGGACGCTAAGATGCGCGACGCGCAGCCCCGCGTGGACCAGTTCGTCGCCGATATCCAGCCGCGGGTGGACGCGCTGATCCAGAAGATGCAGAGCGCGCTGGAAGACATGCGCCGGGAGTTCGAGGATCGCGCGGCGCGGAGCGCATCATCGCCCGACGTTCCGCCCGGGGAGCCGGGCGACGAGGGAGGAGCCGCCGCGCCTTCCTCGCGTCCCGAGCCGCCGAACCCGACTCCCTCGGCGGACGTTCCTTCCCCGTCGTAGGAGGTGCCCCGGACGCACCGGGAATACGAAAGCGGAAGCGGGGCACCGAACCTTCGGTGCCCCGCTTCGTTTCTACGAACGAGCGGGTGCCCCGCTCGTGTCGCCAGACCTTACACGCGGCAGGGTACCGGTAGCTCCCGCGCCAGGCACTCGTCGCGCGGGATCGGGAAGGCGTTGGGCACAGTTGCTCCCGCCAGGATCGGTGGCAGCTGATTCAGCCGTCCGAAGCGGCGGTAGTCGATCCAGCGGTGCCCGCCCTCGAAGAGCAGCGAATACGTACGCTCGTAGAGCAGCGCATCGATGAACGCGTTGTCCGTTGCGGGGATCGCGATGGGCGCCAGCCCTCCCGAGGTGGTCCGGACGAAGTTCAGGTCCTGAATGGCCCCCGCCCGGTCGCCCGTGAACCAGCGGGCCTCGGCGCGGAGCAGGATCAGCTCCTCGTTGCGGATGAACGGCACCGGCGAGCTCGCCAGCGGATACAGGGTGAAGTCGAAGCCGCTGGTCACGCCGCCCAGGGTGCGCGGCTCCTCCACGGCCTCGGTCTTTGCCAGCACCCGCGCATCGAGCGTCCCGTTCGGCTTTTGGGCGGCGTTCTGCACGATCCCCGGCTGCACGAAGATGGTGGGCGCGCCCAGCGTGTTCTGGGTGTCGCCCGAGCCGGCGGCGTAGTCGTGGTACACCCCCAGGTCCAGCGGCGCGTCGGTGCTCAGGAAGGAGCCCGCCAGCGCCTGTAGTGCGCCCGGGTAGTCCTTTTGATACGTGTCGACGCGGGCTTTCAGCGCCCGGTTGAACTTCAGGAACTGGCTGGGCGTGTTGAAGCTGGTGAAGCCGCTGCTGAGCGGGAAGGGAAAGGTGCTCCCGGCTGCCTGCAGATGGCCCTGCGCCTCGTTCAGCAGCTGCTCGATGAAGGCGAACACCGCTTCCTGGGTGGCGAGCGGGGCGAGCGGGTCGTTGATATCCCGGTTCACCTCGATCGGGGCTCCGTTCTCACCCCGGGTGTTGATGACCAGCAGGTAGTCGTACGCCTGGATGGTCTTGACGAAGCCGCGGATCGCCTCCTTCTCCTGCTCCGTCACCCCGGTCAGGTTCGGGCTCTGCAGGGCGTTGAGAACGATGTTCGCGTTGCGGATGTTCCGATAGCGCAGTGTGAACAGGTTGCCGCCGAAGGCCGGACTTCCGGGATCGAGCGGACCCTGGATCAGCTCTGTCACGTAGCGGGGGTCCGCCGGGTCGAGCACGAACGACTCGCGCCCGACCACACCCAGGACCGAAACGTAGCCGTTCTGGCTCGCGATGTTGGCGCGCGCGCCGATCAGCAGCCCGGTGGTGGCGGTCAGCACCCCCACCCGTGTAGGGTTGTCGCGCAGCTCCTCCAGGCTGGGGTTGTTGAAGTCCGGGACGGTGAGGTCGCCGCACGCTCCCAGGAGCATCACACCCCCGAGTAGCAGCGGCATGTATCGGTGCCTGTTCATATCAGAACCCCAGGTTGACGGAAAGCCAGAAGCTGCGGCTCGGCGGGAAGGGTGCCACGTCGATGTTCCGCGCGATCGGCTGGTTGCCGAAGTTGCTCACCTCCGGGTCCAGCCCGGTGTAGTCGGTCCAGGTGATCAGGTTGCGGCCGCTCAGCGCGAGCTGAGCGCTGCGGACACCCCCGACGACGCGGTTGACCACGGTGGGCGGGAGGTTGTACGCAAGCGACAGCTCGCGCAGCTTCACGAAGCCACCGTCCTCGATGTAGGGCCGCGTCTCCACCCCGAAGCCGCGGACCCGGCGCTGTCCCGCAGTGAGAGTATCGTTGATGACCCGCGGGCCGATGTTGGTGACGAACCGCGGGTCCGCCGCGAAGTCCTCGGTCACCTGGCCGAAGTCGAAGAGCAGCTTGGTCAGGTTGATCAGTGTCCCCCCCTTCTGCCAGTCCACCAGCCCCGAAAGAGTAAAGGGGCCGACGGCGAACTCGTTGGTGAAGCCCATCTTGAACTCCGGGGTGGCGTCGCCGACCTGGCGCACCACGCTGCTGTCGCCCTCGGCGATACGGGCCACGATCTGGGTCGCCGACTCGCCCTCCTCGATCCGGAACGAGCCGAGCGCTGTGCCGAAGCCGCCGGTCTGGAAGGCGGGCACCGGCAGCTCCTCGATGGTGCTCTTGGTGGTGTAGAAGGTGGTGCGCGAGGTCCAACTGAAGCCGCCGCGGCGGACGGGGGTGGCCGAGAGCGCCGCCTCGATCCCGCGGGTGCGCAGCTCGCCACCGTTGAAGATCTGGCTGAAGAAGCCGGTGGACGGCGCCAGTGTCCGCGTCAGCAGCAGGTCGGTGATCGTCTGCTGGTATGCCGTAAACTCCAGCTGCGCGTTGCCATTGAACAGAGTGGCGTCGAAACCGCCCTCGATCTCACGGCTCCGCTCCGGCTGGATGTCCGGATCGCCTGCGGTGCCGATCACCACCAGCCCGGGGAGCCCCTGGATGTTGTTGGTCGCCGAGAGCGGGGTGAACTGCTGCCCGAAGAGCGGCTGGTTCCCCGTCTCACCGTACGCCGCACGGAGCTTCAGCTGGTCCAGCCGCGGCGCGAAGCCCGGAATCACGTACGAGGCGGCCGCCTTGGGGTACAGCAAGTATTCGTCCGAATCCCCGTTCGCGCTGCTGCGGTCGGCGCGCACACTCCCGGTCAGCAGCAGCCGGCTGTCGAGCAGCAGCACTTCCTCCTGCAGGTACACGCCGAAGTCGCGCACGCGCTGCCGGGTCTGGAACACCTCGATGTTGGTCGCCGCGTCGATGTTGCGCTGCCCGCCGACCAGGTTTCGCCCGATATTGCGGGCGATATTCAGGTCGCGGTCCTCGTACTGCACCCCGGCCGAGGTGGTCGCGGTGTAGCTCCCCGGGCTCCAGACGTGCACCAGGTTGACGTTGCCGTTCAGGTTCAGGTTGTCGCTGTTTGAGAGCAGCGAGGTCCCCGGGAACGGATCGGCGTCGAAGCCCGGCTGCTCGAACTGCAGCGAGGGCGGGAAGAACAGCTCGTTCTGCTGGTCGAAGTAGTCGGCGCCACCCGTGGCACTCAGCTTCAGCGTCTGCCGGTCGTTGGCGAGGATGTCGACCGTGGCGTTCCCCGACGCAATGAAGCGCCACACGTCCTCGTCATTCTCCACCAGCGCCGCCGTCTGCAGCGGGTTGCTGAAGGCGAACGGGTTGATGGGGAACGCGCCGTCCTGGGCACGCAGGTCGATGAAGCCGGGGGTGGACGACAGGGCGATGTAGTAGCTGGTCCCGGTGTTGTCGTTGTTGCTGAGACCCCGCTGCGCCAGCGTATGGATGACGTTGGTGTTCAATCCCACCTGCACCCGCGAGCCGAGGCGCTGGTCCAGGTTCAGACGCAGCGACTGCTTCTCGAAGCCGGTGTTCCGGATGATGCCTTCGTCGTTCTGCACCAGCCCCGAGGCGAAGTAGCGGGTATCCTCGCTGCCGCCGCTGATGCTGACCGAAGTTTCGGTCGAAAGGTCGTTGCGGCCGGCGAGCTCCTCCTCGAGGCTGACCCGGTTCCGCGGGGTGCCATCCGCGTTGAAGAAGCGATCGGCCGCCGCCGCGTCCAGGCCGAACACTTCGATCGCTTCGCCGCGGGTGAAGTTCCGCGTCCCCAGCGTGTTCGATAGATCGTAGACGCCGAAGCTTTGGCGCGCGTTGATGCGCGTCACTCCGCCGCGGCCGCTCTTCGTGGTGATCAGCACCACGCCATTGCTCGCCTTGGAGCCGTAGATGGCGGCGGCCGAGGGGCCCTTGAGGATCTCGATCGTCTCGATGTCGTTCGGGTTCAGGTCGGCGATGCGGTTCACCGGCGCATCCTGGTTGGAAGCGTTGGAGCCGCCGGAGGCCCGGGTAACCGCGTTTGCACCGGACGGAATCGCCACGTTGCTGACGATCACCCCGTCGATCACGTACAGCGGCTCCGAAGCGCCATTGATCGAGGAAACGCCGCGCAGGTTGAGCTGCACCCCGCCGCCGGGCGCGCCGGAGTTGGCTGTGATGTTCGCGCCGGCGATCTTCCCCTGCAGCGCTTTGTCGACGCTTTCCGAAGGCGTGCGGTTCAGCTCTTCGCTGGTGATGGTGGCGACGGCGTTCGCCAGGTTGCGGCGAGCCACCGTGGTCGCC
>JALZKG010000220.1 GCA_030859365.1 Gemmatimonadota bacterium | reverse complement strand
GTGCGGCAGACCGAAGGAGCCGTTGGCTACGTGGAGCAGGTGTTCGCCCGGCAGAACAACCTGCCCATGGCGGCGATCCGCAACCAGACGGGTCAGTTCGTCCAGCCCGCCATCGAGGCCACCGTGGCCGCCGCGAGTGGGGTGATGGACCGGGTGGAGCAGCAGGGTGACTTCCGCATCTCCATCGTGAACGCACCGGATCCGGCGGCGTACCCCATCGCCTCGTGGACGTATCTGCTGATCCCTCCGCACATGGATGACTGCGGACGCGCCCGGGCGCTCCGCGACGTGGTGCAGTGGGCGCTCTCCGAGGGCGACGCGGCCGCGCGCGAGCTGCACTACGCCCCTCTTCCCGACGCAGTCAGCACCCGGGTGCTGGAGCGCCTGGGCACCGTGACCTGCGGGCCCGCCCGGGAGCCGCTGGGCGGAGACGCCTGATTTGGCGATGCAGCCTGTTCCGGAGCAGGTCGGCGCCGTCGGCGGCGCCGCGCCCCGGCGCTCGTCCCGCGTCCTTGCGCTGAGCGGACGCGGAAATCTGGCCGACCGGATCTACGGCGGTGCCCTGCTCGTCTTCGGGCTCACGCTGCCGATCCTGTTCGGCTTTATCCTGTACCGGGTGGTGGCCTCCGCCTGGGATGCCATCCGACAGTTCGGCTGGGGATTCATCACCAGCTCCTCGTGGAACCCCGTCACCGGCGAGTTCGGGGCGCTCCCCTTCATCTACGGCACGGTCGTTTCCTCGCTGCTCGCGGTCGTGATCGCCCTGCCGCTGGCGCTGGGGCTGGCGATCTTTCTGGTGGAGCTGGCGCCGCGCTGGCTCGCGGGGCCGCTCGCCTTCGGGACCGAACTGCTCGCCGCCATCCCGAGCGTGGTGTACGGGCTGTGGGGCATCTTCGTGCTGGTGCCCTGGCTGCGGCGCACCATTCAGGAGCCCCTCGTCGAGCGTCTGGGCGATACGATTCCGTTCTTCGCCGGTCCGGCCTATGGGGTGAGCATCTTCGCGGGGGGGGTGATCCTGGCCATCATGATCATCCCCTTCATCTCGGCGGTGTCCCGGGAGGTGCTTTCCGCGGTTCCGATGGCACAGCGCGAGGGTGCACTCGCGCTCGGCGCCACCCGCTGGGAGATGGTGTCTCAGGCGGTGCTCCCCTTCGCGCTCCCCGGAATCTTCGGGGCGGTGATCCTGGGGCTCGGACGCGCGCTCGGCGAAACGATGGCGGTGACCATGGTGATCGGCAACCGCCCCGACATCCCCCTTTCGCTCTTCAAGCCGGGCTACACCATGGCTAGCGTGCTCGCCAACGAATTCGCGGAGGCGACCGGGGACCTGTACCTGGCGGCGCTGATGCAGATCGCTCTGATCCTGCTCGGCATCACCATCGTCGTCAACACCTTCGCCCGGATGCTGATCTGGCATGTGTCGCGCCGCTGGAGAAGCGCGTGAGCACGCCCTCCTTCCAGGACCGTCGCCGCCGCGCCACCAGCGCGGTGATGCTGGCGCTCACCGGTGTTGCCGCCTTTCTGACGGTGGTTCCGCTGGTGCTGATCCTCTTCTACCTGCTGCGCGCGGGCGTGTCGTCGCTGAACCTCGCCTTCTTCACCGAGCTGCCCGCGTCCCCCGGGGAGTCGGGTGGCGGGATGGCGAACGGTATCGTCGGGACGCTGATCCTGGTCGGTCTTTCCGCCGTGCTCGGGCTCCCGGTCGCCATCGGGGCAGGGGTGTACCTCGCCGAGGCGGGGAACAGCCGCCTTGCAAACACCGTCCGCTTCATCGCAGACGTGATGAACGGGATTCCGTCCATCGTGATCGGGATCTTCGTGTGGGCGTGGGGGGTGGTCTCCATGGGGCGCTTCAGCGCTCTGGCGGGCGGAGTGGCGCTCGGAGTGATGCTGCTCCCGATGGTGACCCGCACCACCGAGGAGATGATCCGGCTGGTGCCGCGCGAGCTCCGGGAGGGGGGACTCGCCCTCGGCTTCACCCGGTGGCGCACCACGCTGGGCGTGGTGCTGCCCGCGGCGGCGAGCGGGATCCTGACCGGGGTGCTGGTCGCG
>JALZKG010000211.1 GCA_030859365.1 Gemmatimonadota bacterium | reverse complement strand
AACCCGTCGAATGGGCGCCGGATTCGGTGCGACTCGCCGAGCCGGCGCAGACGGCGGCCGCGCTCCAGAGGCTTCCGGCCGTGGTGCAGGACCCAGCCGCATCCTGGGTGTCGCGGTATGCGGAAATACCGGCCGCCGCACGCGTCGTGGACCTCTGCGCCGCCCCCGGGGGAAAGACGCTCGTGGCCGCCGAGTGCGCGGGGCTGGTGGTCGCCGGCGATCGGTCGCGGCGGCGGCTGCAGCGGGTGCGGGAAAACGTCGACCGCGTGGGCTGGAGCGACCGGGTCGCTCTGGTGGTCGCCGATGCGCGCCACCCTCCCTTCGCCCCGGCCGACGTGGTGCTGCTGGACGCTCCGTGCCTGGGCTCCGGCACCTTTCGGCGTCACCCGGACGGCCGCTGGCGGGTAGGGGACGCCGACCTGGCCGCGCTCGCCGACCTTCAGGCGGAGCTGCTCCGGTCGGCGGCACCGCTGGTGCGTCCGGGCGGCTGGCTGGTGTACTCCACATGCTCCCTGGAACCGGAGGAGAACGAGGTGCAGATCGCACGCTTTCTGAACGAGCACCCCCGCTTCGTCGTGGACCCACCGGCGCACCTGCCCGCCGAAGTGTCGGGCGGCGAAGGCTCGCTCCTCGTCCTGCCCCAGCGGACCGGCAGCGACGGCGCCTTCGCCGTCCGGCTGCGGAGGCAGGCGTGATGCGATCCCCCGCGACCCCCGCTCCCGCGCCCTCCGCTTCGGAGGGGGAGCGGCACGCCCGGCGGACTCTCGTCCCTTGGCTGATCGCGGGGGTGGCGCTCGCCTTCGTGCTCGGCTATGCACTCACGGCGATCGTCTTCTTCCCCGGCTCCAGCGCCGGTCCGGTGGTGACGGTCCCCGATCTGCGCGGCCGGTCGCTCGCCCAGGCGCGCCGCGCGGCGAACCGGCTCGAACTGCAGCTGGAGCGCGGCGCCGCGCTCGCGCACCCGGAGGTCCCCTCCGGCGCGGTGCTCGCCCAGAGTCCCCTCCCCGGCGAAGAGGTCGTGCCGGGCGAGGTGATCCGGGTCATCCTGAGCGCGGGGCGGGACCGACGTCCGATTCCGAACGTGGAGGGGCTGGACTCGGCCCGCGCCCGCAGACTGCTGCAGGAGACGGGCTTCCAGGTGGCGGTGGTGGCGCGGGAGGACAGTCGGCCCCCCGGGCAGGTTCTGGGCGTGCGCCCCACCGTCGGCACCTCCCTGGAGCTGCCGGCGGCGGTGCAGCTGGTGGTGAGCAGCGGTCCGGCGCCGGTGCCGCAGGTGAGCGTCCCCTCGCTCCTGGACCTGCCCGAGCCCGCGGCCCGCGTCGCGCTGCAGGAGGCGGGGCTCCGGCTGGGCGCGGTGCTTTACGACCCGGATTCGGGGCGTCCGCTGGGCGGTGTCGTCGCGCAGCAGCCCGAGGCCGGGGCGACGGTGCCCTCCGGATCCGCGGTGCGCATCACCGTCTCTGGTAGTCCCCCCCCCGCTCCGCCTCCCGCCGACACCGCTTCGGCGACGCCGCCTCCGCCACAGGAGCCATTTGCGGGTACCGATGGGTAGCCGCCGCTGGCTGGGCTGGGTCGTGGCGGCGCTGGTGCTCGCCGGGCTGGTTGCGGCGGGGTGGCTGGTCCGCGATCGCTTCCTCCCAGTGGAGGTGGGTGCGCGGGCACCCGACTTCGCGGCGACGGACTTGCAGGGACGCCCCGTCGCGCTGTCGGAGCTTCGCGGGGAGGTGGTGCTGCTGAACGTCTGGGCGACGTGGTGCCCTCCCTGCCTGGAGGAGATGCCTTCCATGCAGCGGCTCCACGAGCGGCTGGGAGGGGAGGGACTGCGGATCGTCGCCGTAAGCATCGACGCCGCTCCGGGGCGGGCCGACGCCGGGGGCCGTCCGGGTGGCGACGTGGCCGAGTTCGTGCGCCGGCTGGGGCTCGGCTTCACGGTGTGGCAGGACCCGGCGGGGGAGATCCAGCGCACGTACAGAACCACCGGTATCCCGGAGTCGTTTGTCATCGACCGCGACGGAGTGATCGTGAAAAAGGTGATCGGCGCGACCGAGTGGGATTCGGACGCCTCGGTCGACCTGATTCAGCGCCTTCTGGCGGGCTGAGGCGTGCCGATGAAGCCCGCCTCGCTGCTCGTCAACGGACGTCTCAAGCTGGCCGCGCTGGCCTTCGCGCTCCTGCTATGGGTGGGGGTGAGTGCCGAACAGCCCGCGTCGCAGTGGCTCGCGGTGCCCGTGGAGGTCGCGCTGCGGGACCCTGGCTACGTGCTCGCCGGCGGGCCGGTTCCCGCCGAGGTGCAGGTCCGCTTCTCCGGTCCCGGCCGGGATCTGTGGGAGCTGGCCCTGAACCGTCCGGCTCTGGTGCTCCCCGTCCGCGGCTCCGGGGCCGAGGGCGGCATCTTTCTGCTGGATCCGCAGATGGTGCAGATGCCGCGCGGAGGGGCAGTCGCGGCGCAGGACGTGCGGCCGAGCAGCGTACGGCTCATCCTGGAACGGCTCGCGACCCGTGAGGTGCCCGTTGGTGTTCGGACGAGCCGCCGGACGGATGAACGGCTCGCATGGATCGACCCGCCCACGGTGCGGCCCGCGCGGGTGCGGCTCACCGGGCGCGAGGAGCGGCTGCAGGAGGTGGACACCGTCTACACGGCCTCGGTCCAGCTCGGAGCGCCGGATCCCGCGTTCGACCAGCAGATCGCGCTGGACACGACCGGGCTCGCCGGTCTGGAGTTGTCCGCCCGGCGCGTCCGCGTGACCGGGGAGGTGGATCGCTTCGCCGTGCGCACTCTGCGGGGTTTGGTGGTGACCCCGCCGCCCGGCGCCACGATCTCGGTGTCGGAGGCGGAGATCATTTTGGAAGGGGCGGAGGGTCGCGTCTCGGCCGTGAGCCCTGGTCAGCTCCGGGTCGTGCCGGTGCGCGACTCCGTGCCTGCAGCCCTTCCTGCGGCGGGGGTTTCCGTGCCGCTTCGCGTGGAAGGGCTGCCCGCCGGAGTGCGGGGCCGTCCCGTCCCGCTCCGGGCCCGTGTCGTTCCCCTACCGCCGCCTCCCCCTCCTCCGGCCCCGCCGGACACTCCGTCGGTGGTGCTCCCGGGCAACGACACCGTGGCGCCTCCGTCACTTCGCCCCCGCAATCCCCGCTGATGGCGGAGCCGCTGGTGCTCGGCATCGAGACTTCCTGCGACGAAACGTCCGCGGCGGTCCTGCGCGGTGAAACCGGGCTACTCGGCCACGTGATCCTTTCGCAGGACGTGCACCGCGTCTTTGGAGGCGTGGTTCCCGAGCTCGCCTCGCGCGCCCACCTGGCGGTCGTGGATCGCACGGTTGCCCGGGCGCTCGCCGAAGCGGGTGTGTCGCTCGGGAAGATCGACGTCTTCGGTGTCACCGCCGGTCCGGGGTTGATCGGCGCGTTGCTGGTGGGGGTCTCGTGGGCGAAGGCGGCGGCGTGGGCGGCCGGCCGGCCGCTGGTGGGAGTCCACCACATGGAGGGGCACCTTTTCGCCACGCAGCTCGACCACCCGGGCGCGGTCCCACCCTTCGTGGGGCTGCTAGTCTCCGGGGGGCACACGCTGCTGCTCTGGGTGCCGCGCTGGGGCGAGTACCGGCTGCTCGGCCAGACCCGGGACGACGCGGCGGGGGAAGCCTTCGACAAGGCGGCGAAGCTGCTCGGCCTCGGCTATCCGGGGGGACCGCAAATCCAGCGCGCGGCCGCCGGCGGCGATTCGGCGCGCCATCCGCTCCCGCGTCCGCTCCTGTCCCGCGCTCAGCACGCGGACGACGCCGGCTTCTACGACTTCAGCTTCAGCGGGTTGAAGACGGCGTTCCGCAATCGCGTTCGGGAGACGGAGGCACGGGGCCTTCTGTCCGGCGAGACGGCCCACCTAGCCGCCGCCTTTCAGGAGGCGGTCGTGGAGGTGCTGGCGCGTAAGACGATGAGGGCGGTGCGGGAGACCGGGTGTGGCAGGGTCGTCCTGGGAGGCGGGGTTGCGAACAACGGTGCGCTCCGGACGGCGCTGCGGGAGAGGCTCGGAGCGGGCGGGGAGCTGTTCGCCCCGTCGCCGCGTCTGTCCACCGACAACGCGGCGATGATCGCCCGGGCGGCCCTCTTCCGCCACCGGCGGGGCGAGCACGCCGGTCTCGACCTCAACGCCCGCGCCGATCTCCCCTTTCCCGGGCTGCAGACCGGCCCCGACGCCCCGGAGAACCGCGTATGATCACGCTGCTGCACCTTTCGGATCTGCACTTCGGCCCCGCCTATCATCCGGACGTCGGTGAAGCCGTCATCCGCTTCGCGGAGCGGCTCGCCGCCGGGGTGATCGTCGTGTCCGGCGACTTCACGCAGCGGGCACGGGAGGAGCAGTTTCGGGATGCGCGGGACTTTCTGGAGCGGCTCCCGCCGGTGCCGCGGATCGTCGTTCCCGGAAACCACGACGTCCCCCTGTACCGGGTGCACAAGAGGGTGTTCGAGCCGTACACGCTCTACCGGCGCTTCATCAGCCCCGACCTGGACGGCGTGACCGAAATCCCCGGCGCGGTGATCGTGGCGCTCAACTCCACCGCCCCTCTTCGGGCCACGGTGAACGGCCGGGTCCACCGGTGGCAGCTGGACTTCGTTCGGGGCGCGTTCGAGGGGGTGCCGCCGGAAACGCAGCGGGTGATCGTCGCCCACCACCACTTCGCTCCGCCCCCCGACTTCGAGGGCGGGGACGTGATGCCGAAGGCGAAGCGCGCCCTGGACGCATTCACCGGGATGGGCGTCGACCTGATCCTCGGGGGACACCTGCACCGGGCGTACGTCGGCAACTCGCTCGACGTCTACTCCGGCCGGGACCGTCGCCACGGTATCGTCATCGTGCAGAGCGGCACCTCCACCTCGCGGAGGGGGCGGGCACGGGAGCGGGAGAAAAACTCGCTCAACGTGCTGCGGCTGGACCGGAACTTCATCCGCGTCACACACTACATGTACTTCGACGACGTGGGGGATTTTGTCGCCACCAGCCGCCACGTGTTCTTCCGCGGAGGCCGGCCCGGCACCCCGGATGGAGCGGGCACTCCGTCGCCGCTTCCCGAACTCTGACCCGCGGGACACCGTGCCGCACCACTTCCGCCGCAAGCTTTCCCTCCAGGAGCAGATCCCCGCCATCGGCGCCGCCGTGGGCGCGGGCATCGGCGTCTTCTACCTTGCTCGCCTCCTGCTCCAGCGGACTCCGCTGGAGATCGCGCGCGAGGTGCGGGAGCGTGCCGACGACGCCCGCAAACCCGCCCCTCCGCTGGAAATCGCCAAGGAGCGGACGGGGGGATGAGGGTTCGGCGCGGGTGGCGTTGGTTCTTCAGCGGCCTGGTGCTGGCGCTGGTCGCCGCCGGTGCCCTTCTCGCGACCCTTAGCCAGACGGGGTGGGGTCAGCGCCGCGTGCTGCGGGTGACGCTCGGGGCGGTCGGCGGCAACATCCAGGGCCAGCTCACGGTCGAGCGGCTCGCCGGCAACCTGCTGGTCGGCGCCCGCCTCTACGGCATCTCCATCCGGGGATCGGACGGGGAGCCCTTTCTGGAAGCGGACAGCGCCTTCGCCGAGTACCGACTCCCGACCCTGCTCGGAACCCAGCTGGCGATCCGCCGTCTGGTGCTCTACGGCCCCCGGGTAGAGATCCGGCAGCTCCCGGGCGACACGCTCTGGAACTACCAGCGGATCTTCACCGATACTCTCAGTACCGACACCGTGTCGGAGCGCACCACCTCTATCGACCGCCTCGACTTTGTCGGAGGCACCGTGCGTGTGATGTACGCGTGGGAACCGGAGACCGAGCAGCCGGGTGCCGCTCGCCAGGCGGAGATCCGGGAGGCCCTTTCCGACAGCTCCCTCCTGGTGGTGCAGCGCGTTCCCGGGGGCTTGCTGCGCACCATGCGCTTCACGGATCTCCACGGCACCCTGTCCGAGGCGTTCTTTCCCTCGCCGGTCGGCCGCGGATCGTACTTTCGCGTGGACTCCCTCGCCGGCCGGATGTTCATCTACCGCGACCCGCTGGTGATTCGCCGTGCGCAGGGCGAGATCGCGATCCGTGACTCCGTCATGGAATTGCGTGTCCCGGACGTGATCCTCCCCCGCTCCCGGCTTTCACTGCAGGGGGTGGTGCTGATCGCGGAAGACAATCCGGTGGACCTGACCCTTCGCAGCGACACCTTCGCCCTCGCGGACCTGCAGTGGCTTTATCCCCGCCTTCCCGCAGAGGGCGGAGGGGCGTCCACGCTGCGGTGGCAGACGCGTCCCGACGGAACCCTCTTCCTCGCGCGCGACCTTCGCCTATCCATGCCCGGTACCCGCATACGGGGGAGCTTCGGACTGGTGGTGGGGGACACGCTGCGCTTCACCGACGTGGATCTGGTGGCGGATCCGCTACGGACGGAAACGGTCGAGCGGCTCCTGCCCGAGGGTCTCCCGGTCCGGGGGCTCCGCATCGGCTCCGTCGAGGTGCGCGGCCCCGACGGCTGAACGGGCGCACGTGCGGGGCTGCCGTGCGAGGTGAGCGATTCTTGACACGCCGCGCGGCTCCGGCTACTCTGCCGGCGCCGCACCTTCCGCCCGAACGCTCGTTCTCCCCTATCTTCCTCCTCATGACACTTCGCAACGCCGGCCTCGTCCTGCTTCTTCTGCTGACGGGGATGACCTCCCCTGCGCTGCATTCGGACGGACTGTTCGCCCAGGCCCCGGCCCCGGCGGCCGTGGACACCCCGTTCGGCACCCCGCCCCTCGGGGAGCAGACGCTGGACGACGCCCGGGTGGAGGGCCGCGGATGGCAGGGAGTGGTGGACGAGTCGATGGGGGCGGTGAACACCGTGATCGGCGCGGTCTTCTTCTGGGACGTGCTGTTCTGGGACGCGGAGCACCGGCTTCCCCTGCTCGTCCTCTGGCTGGTGGTGGGGGCGATCTTCTTCACCTTCCGGATGGGCTTCATCAACTTCCGGGCGTTCGGGCACGCCATCCAGGTTACGCGCGGCAAGTACACCGACCCCGATGGGCCCGGGGAGGTGTCGCACTTCCAGGCGCTCACCACCGCGCTCTCCGCCACCGTGGGGCTCGGCAACATCGCCGGCGTGGCCATCGCGGTCAGCCTCGGCGGCCCGGGAGCCACCTTCTGGATGATCCTGGCGGGGCTGCTCGGCATGTCGTCGAAGTTCACCGAGTGCACGCTCGGCCAGCAGTACCGGGAGATTCGGCCCGACGGCAAGATCATGGGCGGGGCGATGTACTACCTGTCCAAAGGGCTGGGCGAGATGGGGATGCCGCGCCTCGGCAAGGCGCTCGCCGTCATGTTCGCGGTCCTGTGCATCGGCGGCTCGTTCGGCGGGGGCAACTCCTTCCAGGTCAACCAGTCGCTGAACGCGCTCCAGCAGACCATCCCCTTTCTGGCCGAGGTGCCCTGGGCGTACGGTCTCTTCATGACCGTTCTGGTGGGGATCGTGATCATCGGCGGCATCCGGCGCATCGCCTCCGTGGCGGAGCGCATCGTACCGCTGATGTGCATCCTGTACGTGCTCGGCGCGCTGGTCATCATCCTGGACAACGCAGCAGCCATTCCCGCGGCCTTTGCCTCGATATTCACTGAGGCGTTCGCGCCCGACGCCATCTACGGTGGCTTCATCGGCGCGCTGGTGGTGGGCTTTCAGCGCGCCGCCTTCTCCAACGAGGCGGGGATCGGCTCCGCCGCCATCGCGCACGCCGCGGCGCGCACCAAGTACCCGGTCCGGGAGGGGATCGTCGCGTTGCTGGAGCCGTTCATCGACACCGTGGTGGTGTGCACGATGACGGCGCTGGTGATCATCGTCACGGGTGCGTACAACAACCCGGCATACTCCGACCTGATCACCGCGAACCAGGGTGCGGCGCTGACCTCCCGCGCCATGGGCGAGCACATCGCGTGGTTCCCCTACGTGCTGTCGCTGGCGGTCTTTCTCTTCGCCTTCTCCACCATGATCTCCTGGTCGTACTACGGGGAGCGCTGCTGGTCGTGGCTCTTCGGCGACGAGCGGTCGGGGATCTACAAGGGAATCTTC
>JALZKG010000184.1 GCA_030859365.1 Gemmatimonadota bacterium | reverse complement strand
GGTCGAGCAGCGCGCGTGCGCCGCCCTGAACGGCGCTCCGTGCGATGAGCAACGTGTCCACGCCACGCGGATCCTCGGAGCTGCGGCCGAGCTGCGCGTCCAGCTGCAGGGAGCGGGTGAGCTGGCTGCGCCCCCGAAGCAGGAGGTCGCGGCGCGTGGCGGCGGTGGAAAATGTCCCGCCCCGGTCGAAGCCGTTCTGCCGGTACTCCAGCTCCAGCGCCGTTCCGTCCGCCACCTGGCGCGTCCAGCGCGCGATCACGGTGCCGGAGGTGAAGGGTTGCCTCCGGGCACCGTCGGTGTCCACGATGTCCCCGGCCACCAGCACCGTGTTTGCGGCGCCCACCGGGGACGCGAACAGCGCCCGGAGCAGCCGGGTGTTCAGGTCCCCCGTGCCGCCTTCGAAGCGGGAGCGGGCTTCCCGAGCATCGAGCCGGAAGGAAAACAGGTGGATCCGGGTTTCACCCAGCCAGCGCTCCACGCGGACCGCTTCGAGGTCGGCCAGGGCAAGGCGCTGCAGGTCGAAGTCGACCGTGCGGAGCGGGTCGAGCTCCCAGCTGTCCAGAAAGACGCGCAGCCTTCCTCCCCCCACACCCCACGCCGCTACCCCGGTGGGGGAGCCGGGCCCACCGGCGCGGGTGATCACCAGCGCCGGCACGCGCTCCAGCAGTTCCAGCAGCGAAAGGCCGTGGAAGCGGAGCAGCGCCTCGCGGTCCCACACCCACACGCCGACACCCCAGCCCGCGGCTCTGGGCGCCGGGGCTTCCGGGAGCATCGCGGCCGGGAGCAGCGAGTCCGCGACGGTCGTGTCGGCCGGCTCCCGCGCGGCGAAGGTGTCCGCGGGGAGAGCCACGGGCGGGATCGGAACCCGCAGCGTATCCGGAGCCGGTCTCACCTGCGCCGCGAGCGGCCCAATGGCTAGAACAGTGAAGAGCGCCGCGAGCGGCGCTCCTCCCGCCAGGGGCCGGCGGAATCGCACCGCGGCTACGAGCCGGCGCGGGACGAAACCCACTCCACCAGGAGCCGGGTTGGCACGCCCGTGGCCCCCTTGCTCTGGTACGACAGCTTGCCGTCGCCCCACGCGGTCCCGGCGATATCCAGATGCGCCCAGGGAAAATCGCCGACGAACTCGCGGAGAAACCAGCCGGCGGTAATCGAGCTCGCCGGCTTCCCCCCCGAATTCTTGATGTCGGCGTAGTCGGAGCTGAGCTGCTCCCGGTACTCCTCCCACATCGGGAGCGGCCACGCCCGCTGCCCGACCCGGTCTCCCGCCTGCCGCACCTCCTCCAGCAGCGCGTCGTCGTTGCCCATCACCGCGCTCGCCTGGTGCCCCAGCGCGATCACGCACCCGCCGGTAAGGGTCGCGGCGTCCACCACCGCGGCCGGGCTCCAGCGGCGGAGGTACGACAGCGCGTCCGCCAGGATCAAACGGCCCTCGGCGTCCGTGTTCACCACCTCGATGGTCTTGCCGAGATGGCTGCGCAGGATGTCGCCCGGTTTCATCGCGGCGCCGGAGAGCAGGTTTTCGCTGGAGGGGACCACCCCGATCACGTTCACCGGAAGCGCCAGCTCGGCGATGGCCTGCATGGCCGCGAGCACAGCGGCACCGCCGCACATGTCGAACTTCATCTCCTCCATCGAAGCCGCCGGCTTGATGGAGATCCCACCCGCGTCAAAGGTCAGCCCCTTGCCGAGTAACACCAGCGGTGGCGCACCCTCCGCCCCGCCGCGGTGCTCCAGGACGATCAGCCGCGGCTCCTGCTCCGAACCCTGTGCCACGGCGAGCAGCGCACCCATCCTCTCCTGGCGCATCTCTTCCCGGCCGAGAACCGTCACGCCGAGCCCGCGCTCCCCCGCAATTCGCACGGCCGTCTCGGCGAGATACGCCGGGGTGGCGACGTTGCCCGGGAGGTTGCCGAGTGTGCGGGCGAGGTTCTCGGCCCGGGCTACGATCTCGCCGCGTCGCGCCGCGGCTCGCAGCCCCGGTTCGGCACCGGCGTCGGTAGCGAGGAGCGCGAGCTCTCCAAGCTGCACCGGCTCCTCCGGGGGCGCCGCCGACTTCATGTCGCGAAAGGTGTACGCGCCGAGCACAGCCCCCTCCACCAGGGCATGCGCCTGCTCTTCGGACGTGCCCTCGTGGAGGACGATCACCGCTTTGCCCACCCGCAGCTCCGCGGCTTTCGTTGCGACGGTGCCGCCGGCGCGGCGGAACCGCTCGTCGTCGGCGCTGGCGCCGAGCCCCACCACGAGCACCCGCTCGGCGGCGAGCGTGCCTCCGACGACGTCCAGCAGGGCGACTTCTCCCTCCTTGTCGCGGAAATCCCCGCGTTGGCGCAGCGCGGCGATCCGTCCGCCGAGCGCCTCGTCGACCGCTCGCGCCGGCACGTCCCGCTCGCCGCCGTCCTCGCCGAGCAGGACAGCGAGCAGCGGGGTCGCGTAACGGCTGGGGACGGTGGTGGCTACCTGGATCTCCATCGGGTCACATGTTCCGGATGATGGCCGCGCCGAAACCGGAGGTGGACACCTTGGTGGCGCCCTCCATCATCCGCTCGAAGTCGTAGGTGACGGTGCGCTGCCCGATGGCACCCTCTAGCCCGCGGATGATCAGGTCCGCTGCCTCGCCCCACCCCATGTACCGCAGCAGCATCTCTCCGGACAGGATCAACGACCCGGGGTTCACCATGTCCTTGCCCGCGTACTTCGGTGCGGTTCCGTGCGTCGCCTCGAAGATGGCGTGGCCCGTCATGTAGTTGATGTTCGCGCCCGGTGCGATGCCGATCCCCCCGACCTGCGCGGCGAGCGCGTCGGAGATGTAGTCGCCGTTGAGATTCGGGGTGGCGATCACGTCGTACTCCGTCGGGCGGGTGAGGATCTGCTGCAGAAAGGCGTCGGCGATCACGTCATTGATCACGACGCCGTCGGGCAGGCGCATCCACGGCCCTCCTTCCAGCAGCTCTGCGCCGAACTCCCGCTCCGCCAGCGCGTACCCCCACGTCTTGAACGCGCCCTCGGTGAACTTCATGATGTTCCCCTTGTGCACCAGCGTCACGGACCGGCGACCGTTCTCCTGCGCGTAGCGGATGGCGGAGCGGACCAGCCGCTCCGTGCCCTCGCGCGAGATCGGCTTCACGCCGAAGCCCGTGCTGCCGGGGAATCGCACCTTGGCAAAGCGGGCACCGAAGCGCTCCGCCAACAGGGCGCTGAACGCCGCGGCGTCCTCGGTCCCCTCCTCGAATTCGATCCCCGCGTAGATGTCTTCCGTGTTTTCGCGGAAGATCACCATCTCCACGTCCCCCGGGCGCTTCACCGGGGAAGGCACCCCCTCGAACCAGCGGACCGGGCGGACGCAGGCGTACAGGTCCAGCTCCTGCCGGAGCGCCACGTTGAGCGAGCGGATCCCCCCACCTACCGGGGTGGTCAACGGCCCCTTGATCCCGACGAGGTACTCTCGAAACGCGTCGAGAGTCGCCTCGGGGAGCCAGCTCCCCGTCCGCTGGAAGGCCTTTTCCCCGGCGAGCACCTCCATCCAGTGGATCTTCCGCTCGCCACCGTACGCCCGCTCCACCGCCGTGTCGAACACGGGCTGCGACGCCGCCCAGATGTCGGGACCGGTTCCGTCGCCCTCGATGAAGGGGAGAATGGGGTTGCGAGGAACGTCGAGACCGCTGTCGAGAGCGGTGATGCGCTCGCCGCCTGCGGGAGCGGCCGGCTGCGGGGATGTGGTCATGATCCGTCAGGTGAGGAATGAGAAGTTTCCGAAGTACCCCCAACGAACGGGGGCGCGGCGGATCGTCCGCCGCGCCCCCCCTGCCGCACGGCAGGGCCGTGTCAGCGCTGTTCGATCGGGACGACCGTGCGGCCGCGCTCGCCGATGTACTCGGCCCGGGGGCGGATCAGGCGGTTGTTCTGGTACTGCTCGAACAGGTGAGCGGTCCAGCCCGCCACGCGCGACATGGCGAAGATCGGGGTGAACAGGTCCGGCTCGATGCCGAGCGTCCGGTATACCGAGGCCGAAAAGAAGTCGACGTTCGGGTAGATCTTCTTGCCCGCCCGGTCCATCTCCTCCTGCATGGTGGCACGGACGTGGTCCGACAGGTCCAGCCAGCGGGTATCTCCCGTCCCGCTCATGATCTGGTCGGCCAGCTCCCGAAGCACCGTCGCGCGGGGATCCGTCGCCTTGTAGACGCGGTGGCCGAAGCCCATCACCCGCTCCTTGCGGCCGAGCGCGTCGCGGACCCACTCCCCCGGATCCTGGTTGCTGCGGTCGATATCCTCCAGCATCTCCATCACCCGCGCGTTCGCCCCGCCGTGGGAGGCGCCCTTGAGCGTCCCGATCGCGGACACCACCGCCGAGTAGATGTCGGCCAGCGTCCCAGCGGTGACCCGCGCGGAAAAGGTCGACGCGTTCATCCCGTGCTCGGCGTGGAGCACCAGCGCGGCGTCCATGGTGCGGACGCGGAGGTCGTCCGCGGGGTCGCCGTTCACCATGTAGAGGAAGTTGGCCGCGGTGTCGAGGTCGTCACTCGGCTCCACCGGCTCGTTGCCTTTGCGGAGACGGTCGAAGGCGGCGATCAGGGTCGGCGTCTTGGCCGTGATCCGGATCGCCTTGCGCCGGTTCGCCTCGTCTCCATTGTCCTCCGCCTCGGCGTCGTACATGGCGAGGGCGGACACCGCCGTGCGCAACGCGGCCATCGCGTTCGCGTCGCGCGGGAAGGAGCGGAGAATCTCCAGCATCTCCGGGCTCAGCCGGCGCTCGGCGGCGAGCTGTCGACGCAGCTCGTCCAACTGCTGGCGGTTCGGAAGCGCGTCGTTCCAGAGCAGGTACACCACCTCCTCGAAGGTGGTGTTGCGCGCCAGATCGTCGATGTCGTACCCGGCGTAGATCAGCTCGCCCACCTCACCGTTGATGGTGCTGCGGCGAGTCTGCGCGACGACGACCCCCTCCAGACCGCTGTTCGACATGTTGGCTTCCCCTAAGGTTCGGCTTGGCTTCTTGAATCCGGGAGTATAAAGCGGCCCCACGCGCCCCGCAACCGGGCTCCGGCGCAACTTCTACACGCCCGCGCCGGCAGTCTCCCGCTCGATCGACCCCTGGCACTCGGCGCAGAAGCGGCCTTCCGGGATCACCTCCAGGCGCTCCGTCCCGATCGGCTTTCCGCACCGCTCGCACGTTCCAAAGCTTTCCGGCTCGTTCCGCAGCCGCCTCAGGGCTTCGTCGATCTCCTCCTGCCGCCGGCTCATCTGCTCGGCGAGCATCATGTTCTGCTCCTGCTCGTAGGTTTCGGTGCCGATATCCGCCGGGTGTTGATCGTAGAGGGTCAGTTCGCCGCTCTCGGTGAGAGCCGTCTGGGCCTCCCCCTCCATCTGCGTCATCGAATCGGTCACCCGCTCGCGCTCGCGCAGCAGGATCCGTTCGATGTGGGAGCGCTCGGTGTCGGTCAGCATGGCTGCGTCCTGTCGTTTGATTCGTGGTCGAGTCCCGGAGCCCCGCCTGGTCTAGCAACAAGCGTTCCGCATCATCGCACGCCTTTTGCGCCGACGCATGCCGCCCGGATCGGCGCAGAACCCGGAATGGGTGCAAAGCGAAGCGGACCATCGAGAATCCTCGATGGTC
>JALZKG010000172.1 GCA_030859365.1 Gemmatimonadota bacterium | reverse complement strand
CCGCCAGCCGCCGCGCGTTCGCCGGGGAGGTGATCGTCGCCATGATCATCGGCTTGCCTAGCACCGTGGTGCCGATGGTGTCCACCCGCACCCGTGGCGAAGCGCGGCCCAGCCGCTCGAAGTAGGCGGTGATCTGGCTCCATTCCGCGAGCTGCCCGTCCGCGCCCACGCGGAAGCCGAGGTGCTGCTCGGGCGCGGGGGGCTGCCCCCGCTGCGCCGCGGCAAGGCCGGGGAAGACCACGAGGAGGAGCAGGGGGAGCAGCCGGTGGAGCATGGGCCTCATCGGGAGCCGTGGGTAGGAGGTGGGAGCCGGCGTTTGACCGGATGCAATGTACCGTGCGCGGCGCGCGCGTGCATCCCGCGGCTACACGAGGGTGACCCGGCCGATGTCGGGGCGCTCGGCATCGCCCAGCGCGGCGAGCACCCGCCGGAAGCGCTCCTCCACCGCCTGCAGATCTTCGGGCTGCGCCACCTGCTCCCGGCTGCCACGCAGGACCAGCTCCGCCTGCTCCCGCAGCGCGGCGCGCTCCTCCGGGCGCCGTGTGCAGCGCGCCACCCCCTCCATCGCCTCCAGCAAGCGGATGCGGACCGAGGCGTGGTAGCTGGCGTTCTGGCGGATCTGGTTGAACGCCACGTCGACCACGCCGCGAAAGGTGAGCGGGTGGTCACTGATCATCCGCAGCCGCCCCTCGTCATCGAAGCGGAAGGCGGAGGGGATCTCGCGCCGGAGGAGGTGGCAGAGCGCAGCGCCGAGATGGTCGATGCAGTTGACGGCGGTGAACGGATCGTTGATGCTCGGCGAAAGGCCGCGCAGCGCGACCTCCACCAGCTGGCTCACCGGAAACTCCACGTCCTGGGTTGCCGTACGCCGGTCCCCGACGACGAATGCATCGCGCAGCTGGTCGCGCAACTCGCCGCCCACCCGCTCCTCCGGCATTGCCAGGAGGAGCGGGTTGCCGTGGGCGACGAAGTGCCCGGGGCGGAGCGGGAGCCGCAGCACCAGGTCGTGCTCTCGGGCAAGCTCCATCAACCGCTCCAGATCCACCCCTTCCAGGTAGCCGTTGTCCGCGGAGGGCACCTCCCTGAACCGCTCCTCCCACTCGTCGGGGATTTCGGCGGCGAGATGGCTCTGCGACTCCTCGTCGGCGCCGTGACCCGCCCGCTCCGGAAAGAGCCGCTCGATGGAGGCGTGCAGCTCGCGGGCGACCTCGGCAACCACGTGCGGCGCCTGGATGGAGATGGACACGTGATGGATGAAGAAGATCAGCACCCCCAGGCTCGCCACCGCCAGTGCAACCCCCACGGTGATGGTCAGGTATGGGACGAAGCCGTCGCTCTCGTCGCCGCTGCTGCGGATGGTGCGGAGCGCGAGCAGGCAGTACAGAAAGGTGGAAACGAAGGTGCCGAGCACCACCTGATTGGCGGTGTCGCGCATGAAGTTCCCCAGAATTCGGGGGCCGAACTGCGCCGACGCCAGCGACAGGGCGATGATGGTGATGGAGAAGGTGACGCCCGCCACGGTGATCATGGACCCGGCCACCGTGGAAAGGATCTCCCGGGCCCCATCAGAACCGCCCGAGAAGATCCACCCCAGCTCCTCGAACGTTTCGGAGGGAAAGTGCCGGTCGATCTGGATGGTGGCGAACGACAGAATCGTCGCCGTCGCGGCCATCAGCGAGGGGACGAACCAGTAGCTTTCCCGGACATTTCCCCAGTACTGGCTCAGGCGAATGTTCATCCGTCCGTCTCCCAGGGGGTACACCTGACTTTGAGTTCCATTCGAAAGCGTGTGGCAAGGTGTGTTCCGGCCCCCGGGGTTTGCTTTTTGCGACCGTCCGCTCCGCCTCGTTCCTCGCCAACGCACCCCACTGGAGCCCGGCACGATGTGGCAACCACGCTTTCGCGACCGGAGCGACGCCGGCAAGCGGCTGGCGGAGCGGCTGGCCGAGTACGCCGGCCGCTCGGGCCTGCGTGTCTTTGCCCTTCCGCGCGGCGGCGTTCCCGTAGCGTGGGAAGTGGTACGCGCGCTTGGCGCGCCGCTGGACGTCTTCCTCGTACGCAAGCTGGGGATGCCCGGGCACGAGGAGTTTGCGATGGGCGCCATCGCCTCGGGAGGAGTGCGGATGCTGAATCGGGAGGTGGTGGACACCTTTGGGATCCCCGAGCGCACCATTGCGGCGGTCGCCGCGGCCGAGCAAAGGGAGCTGGAGCGGCGGGAGCGGGAGTACCGCGCCGGCCGCGGTGCCCCCGACGTCCGAGGTCGTACCGTGATCCTGGTGGACGATGGGCTGGCCACCGGCTCCACCATGCGCGCCGCCGTCGCCGCGCTACGCGCGTACGAGCCGCGGGAGCTGGTGGTCGCCGTTCCCGTGGGGGCGACGGAAACGTGCGCGGAGCTGGAGCGGGAGGTGGACCGCGTCGTCTGCGTCTTCACGCCCGAGCCCTTTCAGTCGGTGGGGCTCTGGTACGAGGATTTCTCCCAGACGGAGGACGCCGAGGTGCGCGAGCTGCTCGGGCTCGCGGCGAAGCAGCACCCCGCACCCCAGTCCGAGTCCTGAACATCCGACGAATCCCCACACCCGAACCGGGAGAAGCCATGCTCGTGCAGATCAGCGTCACACCCCTGGGAACCGGCACCAGCCTGAGCGACGAGATCGCCGAGGTGCTGCGGATGGTCGATGAAAGCGGACTCCCCTACCTGCTCACCCCTTCCGGCACCTGCATTGAGGGCGCGTGGGACGAGGTGATGCCGCTGGTGCGCCGGTGCCACGAGCGGATGCGCGAGATGTCGCCGCATGTGGTCACCACGCTGCGGATCGAGGACCAGGCGGGGCAGCAGCGCCAACTCACCGAGAACGTGCGCTCCGTGGAGGAGAAGGTGGGACGACGGCTCCAGCGGATCCCCGACGCCTGAGGGAGGCGGGTACGAGGGCGGCTCCCGGCCGCCATACTCCCTGCTGGTGGTCCATCCACGCCACCACCGCCGTGTGCGGTACGGTCAGAGCGTCCAGCGCCGAAAGGTATCCATCCGGCGCGTTGCCTCGCAGAGGTGCGGCTATGCGGGCACGGCGGCGGCATCGAGCGCCGCACGGGAGTGCCCGGCCTGGATGCCCTCTCCCTCCAGCTTGCGCAGCTCCGACAGGTCGTACAGGCTGAACCCCACCTTGGACAGAATGGGAAGCACCACGAACCACAGGGTGTCCACCTCCTGCCCGAACAGGCGGATCCCGGACGGGCCAAGAATCCATCCGAGCGGGTAGCCGATCCATAGCACCGTCAGCAGGGTTGCGACCCTGCGGTAGGCGCCGCCGACTGCGGGGCCCTGACTGTCGGCGAGCCGGGCCAGCGGCACCCAGCTGATCCAGAAGATCACTCCCAGCGCGGCGACCCCGATCCAGTAGTAGACATAGCGGATCGGGTACGGGGACAGATCGGCAACCAGGCCGCAAAGGATCATCACCACGTCGGCGCCCACCAGCGCCGCGAGCAGCGTCTTGTCCTTGCGCTCCAGACGGAACATGGCGGTGAGCCCCAGGGCCAGGAGCAGCAGCGGCGTCGTCACCACCCAGTCGGCGTAGCGGGCGTAGTGCGTGATCTGACCCGCCACTTCCGTCTTGCCCTGGTCGAACGCCATCGCCATGTACGCGATCCCCGACCAGATGGGGATGAACATGGCGACCAGGTACTCGTACTGGGGCACGCCGCGGGGGCTGCGGCTCCACAACCAGAAGATCAGCGCGCCGGCTGCCATGCACGCGACATAGATCCAGTGCAGCGTGCTGTCGAAGGCCATCATCCTGCTCCTGTGGGGTAGGTAGGGCCGGCAGCCACCGGCCCGCTCGGGGGCAGGATCCGCACCGGCTGGTTGCAGTGCCTGGCCGATCAGCCGGGGTCACTCCCCGGCTAGCCGTGTTCCGGCAGGGGTTGATCACCCGGCGGCGGAGAGGTATCTTGTTCGGTTCATATCGCGACTGGGGCCATTCGGAAGCCGGTGAGAATCCGGCGCGGCCCCGCCACTGTAAGAGGCCCGGAGACTCACCCGTCGCCGGTCCGGCCCGCTCGAAATGCCACTGGGGAGACCCGGGAAGGCGAGCGACGCCGCCTCGAGCCAGGAGACCGGCCCCGGTCGCGCCCGCAAATTCAACCCCTCGCGGGAGGGGAGCGGGCGTTCGGTGACCGGATCGGCCGTTCCCTGTGGGGGCGCCGCGCATCCATCCCCGTCTGCTCCGTCCCTCCACGACTTCACGGGAGAGGACGGTTTTTTGTTTTCCCTCCAGCGTTCCGCCGCCCGCCGGTGGCTCCCCCTCGTTCTGCTCCTGCTCGCCGGCTGCGGCGATGCCCCGGCTGCGGGAGATACCGCTGCCGCCGCACCCGCGGACAGCGCGGTCGTCGTTGCGGACGACGCGGGGCGCGAGCTGCGGCTGGCGCGACCGGCGTCGCGCGTGGTGTCGCTGGTCCCGAGCGCGACGGAAACGCTGCTCGCGCTGGGAGCCCGCGAGCAGATCGTGGGGCGGACCCGCTACGACACCGCCCCGGAGGTACGGGACGTCCCTTCCGTCGGAGGGGGGCTGGACCCGAGCATCGAGACGCTGATCGGGCTGCGACCGGAGCTGGTGATCGTGTGGGAGGGTGAGCGGAGCCGGGGGCTCCGGCCGCGGCTGGAGGAGATGGGGATCGGCGTCTTCGCGCTTGCCGCCGACGACACCACGGACGTCTTCCGCAGCATCGACCAGCTGGGGCGATTGACCGGGCGCGGACGCGCCGCCGATTCGCTCGCGACCGCGATCCGCGCCGAACTGGCCGAAGTGCGCGCCTCGGTGGCGGGACGGACGATCCCGTCCGTCTTCTACGTCGTCTCCAACGACCCGCCGATGACGGCGGGGCCCCGCACCTTTCTGGGGCAGTTGATCGGGATCGCCGGCGGGCAGAGCATCTTCCCCGACGCGGCGCAGGACTGGCCGACGGTGGCGATGGAGGAGATCGTCCGCCGCCAGCCGGAGGTGGTGATCCTCCCCCTCGGAGAGATCCCGACGCAGACGCCGGAGGCGCTGCGCACCCGGCCGGGGTGGCGCGAATTGCGGGCGGTGCGCGAGGGGCGCGTCGCAACCGTGGACGCGGACCTGGTCAACCGTCCCGGTCCGAACCTGGGACGCGCCGCCCGCGCCCTGCGCGATGCGCTCCACCCGGAGCTCGCCGGCCGGTGAGAACGCTCCCCGCCCCGCTGCTCCTGATCGGGCTCGCCGCCCTCGCCGGGCTCGCGCTCCTCGTCAGCGTGCGGGTGGGCGCGGTTTCGCTGGGCGTGCGGGAGATCGTCGACGCGGCACGGGGGATCGGGGATCCCACCACGGTGGCCATCGTGCAGCGGCTGCGCCTCCCGCGCTCCGCGCAGGCGGCGCTGGTGGGAGGCGCGCTCGCGGCGAGCGGCGCCGTCTTCCAGGCGCTGCTCCGCAACCCGCTCGCGGAGCCGTACATCCTGGGCATCTCGGGCGGCGCGGCGCTGGGCGCGGTGGGGGCGACGGTGCTCGGCTTCGCCGCCGGCTCCGTGCTCGCCCTTCCGCTGGCGGCGTTTGCCGGCGCGCTGCTCGCCATGATCCTGGTCTTCCAGATCGCCGCGGGCGCGGGGCGGGCGCTGGACACGCGGGTGCTGCTCCTGGCAGGCGTGGTGACCGGCTCGTTCTTCAACGCAGGGGTCCTTCTCCTCCTCACCTTCGCCGACCTGGAGGAGTACCGCTCCGCCATGTTCTGGATCATGGGGAGCTTCAGCGGCGCCTCGTGGGGGGGGATTGGCGCCCTCGCGGTGTACTTCGTCCCCGCGCTCGTGGTCCTGCTCGCCCTCGCCCGGCCGCTGAACCTGCTGGCGGTGGGGGAGGACACCGCCGCCTACCTGGGCGTTCCCGTGGAGCGGGTCAAGCTGGTGGCGTTCGGGACGGCGTCGCTGGTCGCCGCGGCGGCGGTCGCGGCGAGCGGGGTGATCGGCTTCGTGGGGCTGGTGGTCCCCCACACCGTGCGGCTTCTCTGGGGGAGCGACCACCGCCTTCTGCTCCCCGCCTCCATCCTGCTCGGCGCGGCCTTTCTGATGCTGGCGGACACCCTGGCGCGGGTGGCGTTCGCGCCGTCGGAGCTGCCCATCGGCGTGGTGACGGCCTTTGTCGGCGTCCCCTTCTTCGTGTGGCTGCTTCGCCGGGGGGGCGCTTGAGCGCGTGGAGCTGCGCAGGGCTCACCTTCCGCTATCACGGCGCGGCCGAGCCCGCGGTGGACGGAGTTTCGCTGCACATCCGCGCCGGAGAGTGCACCGCGGTGCTCGGCCCCAACGGCTCGGGCAAGTCCACCCTTCTCCGCCTGCTTCTCGGCGCCCTGGTGCCCGAGCGGGGGGAGGTGCGGTTCCGCGACCGCCCCGTGGGCGAGTGGCCGCGCGCCGAGATGGCGCGGGCGATCGGAGTGGTGCCCCAGGGCGAGGAGTCGGTCTTCCCC
>JALZKG010000161.1 GCA_030859365.1 Gemmatimonadota bacterium | reverse complement strand
GGCCTGCCCACCACGCGCAGGATCCCCCACAGGATCGCCACCCCGACGGCGAGGGAGATCCAGGGGCTCACCCCGTACGCGGTGGGGATGTCGCCCACCGCCATCCCGACCGCGGCGACGACCAGCGCGTAGGGGAGCTGGGTGCGGACGTGGTCCATGTGGTCGCACGCCGACGCCATGGAGCTCATCACCGTGGTGTCGCTGATCGGGGAGCAGTGGTCGCCGAAGATGGAGCCGGCGAGCACCGACGAGATGACGCCGAGGAGCACCGTGTACTGGCCGCCCCCGTCGAAGTCGGTGGCAGTGGTGAGGGTGGCGGCGAGCGGCACGACGAGCGGGAGGAGGATGGCCATCGTCCCCCACGAGGTTCCCGTGGCGAGGGCGATGGCGGCCGCCACCGCGAAGACGATCACCGGGAGGAGCTGCACCGGCACGTTGCCCTGCAGCGCGGCGCTGAGGAAGTGCGCGGTTCCGAGCACCTCGGTCACGCTCTGCAGCGACCAGGCGAGCACCAGGATGATCATCGCCAGTACCATGGAGCGGATCCCGGCAAGCCACGCGTTGATGGTCCCCTGTACTGTCAGGATCCGCTGCGCAAGCGTCATCACGATGGCGGTGATGCTCCCGAGCAGCGAGGCCCAGAGCAGCACGGTGAACGGGTTCGCCTCCCCGAAGATATCGCGCACCGTGTGCGTTCCAGGGCCGAGCGCCTCCAGCCCGCTGAAGTACAACCCCCCGAGCACGCCGAGCACGACCACGAGCACCGGGATCCCCGCATTCCACCAGCGAAGCGGCGCCCCCTCCGGCGGCTCCATGGCGCCGCTGGCGGTATCGGTCATCAGCGTGGCCCCGGGGCGGTACAGCCCCCCGCCCGAGGCGGCGCGCACCTCCGCGGCGTGCATAGGTCCGAAGTCGCGCCGCATCCAGATCACCAGCAGCACGAAGACCAGCGCCAGCAGCGGGTAGAAGCGGTACGGGATGGTGTCGATGAAGACGTTGAAGGCGTTCGCCTCCGCCAGCTCGCGCGAGAGCGCCGGGTTGCTCGTGGCTACGGTGGCGGATGCGGCGCGGAGCCCGTCCGCGATCAGCGAGATCTCGTACCCCACCCAGGTGGACACGAACATGATGCTCGCCACCGGCGCGGAGGTGGAGTCCACCACGTAGGCCAGCTTTTCCCGCGAAACTTGCAGCCGGTCGGTGACGGGGCGCATGGTGTTGCCGACGATCAGCGTGTTCGCGTAGTCGTCGAAGAAGATCGCCAGCCCCTGCGCGTAGGTGGCGAGCAGCCCGCGGCGCGGGTTGGTCGCGAAGGGGGACAAACGCTCCACGATTCCGTAGGTCCCGCCGTTGCGCCCGATCACCCCCACCATCCCCCCGATCAGCAGCGAGAAGATGATGATCGCCGCGTGGTCCGAGTCGGCGAGCGCCGGCAGCGCGAATCGGTCGACGGTGCGCAGCACCGCGCTGAACGGGTTCAGCCCCGTCCACAGAAAGGCGCCCAGCCAGACGCCCGCGAAGAGGGAGATCACCACCTCGCGAAAGATCAACGCCAGCACGATCGCGAGGAGCGGAGGGACAATGGACACCCAGCCCGGGAGGAAGCGGGGGGCGACCGATACCGCGGCTCCCGCGCTCTCGAAACGGAGGGGAAGCTGCGTGGAGGAGCGAACGGTGATCCCCTCCACGCTGTTCTCGCCCGGGATCAGCGTCCCCTGCGCCAGCGCAGAGCCGTCTGCGGCACGGAGCAGGTACGCCGTCGCCGGTGCTCCTTCCGCCGCCGTTGCCGTGAGGGTGAAGGGGACTCCGGGGAGCACCACCGCGGGCGCGTCCACCTGCGGCGGAAAGGCCCCCTGCGCAGCCACGGGGGCGCTCAGAACGAGCGACGCGAGCAGCGCGGGGAGCAGCCAGCGAGCGGAACGATTCATCGGGGAACGGGTCGGGGCGGCGGCGGAGAGCGGCGGGACCCGCTCCCGGAAAGGACGGCGGTGCATACAGCAAGGGCCGCCCTGGGGGCGGCCCTTGCGCAGCGCTCCGCGACGGAGCACACAGGTGCGCGGGAAACGCGGTCTAGGTGCCGACGGCGGTGGCCTGCTCGGCGGCGACGCGAGGCACCAGCCCCACCACCTCGATGCCCGCGGCGCGGGTGGCGTCCACCGCCCGGATCACCTGTCCATACGTCAGGTTCTCCGAGCCCTTGACGAAGATCACCTTGCGCGGCCTGGGGGCGAACACCTCACGAAGACGGTTCTCCAGGTTCTCGGCGGCGATCGGCTCCTGGTTCAAAAAGAACTCGCCGCCGTCGCGGATATCCAGAACGATCTGATCCACGGTCTGGGCCTCCGCCTGGCTCTGCGACTCAGTGGGCGGAACCTGCACCGAGAGTCCCCGTTGCAGCCCCTGCTGCACCACCATGAAGATGATCAGCAGCACCAGCAGCACGTCGATCATCGGCGTCATGTTGATCTCGTTCATGGCGCCGCCCTTGCTCCCTCCAGCTCCCATTGCCATAGGTCATTCCCTTCCTGCGGGGGCTGCCCGCGGCAGCTCGGTGATCGCCCCGATCCGCCGCACCTCGGCGGCACGGGCCGCGTCGATGGCCGTCAGAACCACGTCGTAGCCGACATTGTTGTCGGCCTTCAGGTACAGCACGTTGTCTTCGGGACGATCGGCGTACTGCTCCCGGAGCCGCTGCTCTAGCTGCGCCGCGGGGATAGCGCCGAAGTTGCTGCCGTCGATGTAGTACCGGCCCTGGGCATCGATACCCAGCGTCACACGGTCGTCCTTTTCGGGGGCCGCCGTACGCGCTTTGGGTAGCGTCGCGGTGTAGCCGGCGAGCGCCGGCGTCACCACCATG
>JALZKG010000155.1 GCA_030859365.1 Gemmatimonadota bacterium | reverse complement strand
GAACGCGGCCTTCCCCTTCCGCGCCTTCTGGGTGGCCGCCGACAGCTCCAGCCAGCTCGAGCTGTCCTGCCCCCGTACCGACGACGCCGAGGGGTGCCGGCTGATCACCCGCCTGTCGACCCCGCGGGAGGTGCGGCGCGCCGCGGGCTCCACCACGGGATAGCCGACGCCCCTTCGCTGAATCGCGGCAGCGTCAGGCGGACGGGGCGCCGCCCTCGTCCGGCACCCGGATCATCAACTCCAGAATCGACAGCACCCGCCGCTTCTCCGCGGCGGTGATGCGCGGGGGAAGGCTCAGCTCCACGACCCGTCCGGCGTCGAGCTGCAGTACCAGCCGGCTGTTCTCCGTGGCGCCCGCCGGACCCTCCGCCAAATCCCCCGCCGACGGCTGCTTCCCCGCCACCGCACCCGACGAGGACGGTGGCGGGGGCGGGGTTTCCGCCGAAGCGGCTCGGGACGCGCCCGCCACGGGGCGGCGGAGCTGCTTGATCCGCACCGGCGTCTCGTCCAGCCAGAGTACCCGCGTGGGGTGCCCCCGGCGCCCCTGCACGTAGCTTCCCAGCCCCGCGTACTCCAGCAGCTTCGCGAACGCCGAAGAGCCCTCCTCCCGGTTCGTCTGGCTGTTGCCGTACCCCTGCGTGCTCCACCACGTCTGGATCCACTCCAGCGTGGTCTCGCGCGGGTTTCCCCGGTCGAACACCGCTTCCAGGAGCAGATCGTAAGGCTCGAAGCGGAGCAGCGCCTCCAGCAAGAGCGCACGCCGCCCGTCGCTGTCCGCCAGCGCGAAAGCCCGTCCGGCTTCGGAAAGCTCCTTGGAGTCGCCATCCAGAAAGTCGAGCTCCACGGCCGCAACGAGCGTCCCCTGAAAATTTCCCGCGGAGAAGTTCAGCGCCTGGATCTGGGGGAGCTCCCGCCCGCGGGCCCGCGCCTCGATCAACCTTCCCAGCTCTTCCCCGGTGGTCCGGTACGGGAGAACGGCCTCCTTCGCGTCTTCCATCGGTCCCCCTGGCGGTGGGTGCACACGCTATCGGTGGAGTGCAAGCTGCGGTAGGCGTGCGGCGCGGGCAAGGGCTTTTTCCGGGGCGCGACGATGAGCCCCACCCCATCTTCCCCGGGGTGGCGGCAGCAGCCCCGGAGGCGTGGGGGGGGTTCGGAATCAACGGCGGCAGCGACCCCGCCCAGCCCCGCCTTCGACCGCCGCAAGCTGCGCCGGCCCCACCATCCTTCCGACCATGGGCGAGGATCGGGGCCCTTAGCCTCCTCGCCCCGTCCATTCCGGCACATACTCCGCCGTACCGGCGCATAGCCGCCGAAAGGCCGGAGCCGGACCGGCAGAACGCCTTAGGGAGGTATGCCACAACTTTTCCACACCGCGACAGTAGATCGCCCCCGTACGGGCTCGCTACCGGTGGAGCGCGACCGTTCCAGTGCAGAGGGGCGGACAGGCGACGGGAAAGGTGATGAAGGGAGGAATAGGACGGAGCCGCTGGCCGTCCCTTGTTTCAACCCTCCTCGGCCGCCGCCGCCGCCCCTCCCGGGAGCGGGAGGCGCCGGGTTTGCAGAGTGCCGACGTATGGAAATCGAATCGGACGACCGTTTTTCGACCGTGCAGGAGCGGGAAACCCCCCGCCGCCGGGTGGGGGCCCTTGCCCTGCTGCTGGCCTTTCTGCTCTTTGTCGCGCTCGGCCACTCGGTGACGCGGCTGCCCTCCGGCGGTCTTCGTCCGGCTTCCGAACCGTCGTCCCCGGCCCCGAACGCCGTGGAGCCCGCATCGCCACCCCGCGCCGACGCCCCACTCCGCATCGACCCGGTTGTGCTGGCCGCCGCGGTGGAGGTGGTGGAGCGGGAGGTGGGCCGGGGTGCATTTCCGGGAGCCGCCCTCGCGATCGGGGTGGGCGAGCGGGTGGAGTTGCTTCGCGGAGTCGGGCGGATTGGCTGGACGTCGAACGCGTCGGAGGTCGACCCGGCGGAGACGCGCTACGATCTCGCTTCCGTAACGAAGGCGATGGCAACCGTGCCGGCGGTGCTCCTGCTGGTGGAGGAGGGTCGCATGGGGCTCGACGAGCCGGTGGCGCGCTATCTCCCCGTCTTTTCCGGCGGCGGCAAGGACGCGGTGACCATCCGACACCTGCTCACCCACACGTCCGGTCTTCCGGCGGGTGCGATTCTGCGGGGCGAGGCCCGCTGGCAGAAGATCGACCGGCTGCTGCGCCGGATTCCGGTGAACGGCGCGCCGGGACGACGGGTGGAGTACTCGGACGTCGGCTACGTCATCCTGTACGAGGCGGCCCGCCGCGCGGCCGGCGAGCCTCTCCCCAACTACCTGCAGCGTCGCCTCTGGGAACCGCTGGGGATGACCTCCACCGGCTTCTCGCCCGGGCTCGACTGTGAGGAGTGCGCCCCCACCGGGCGGCTTCGCGACGGACGGCTCTACCGTGGACGCCCCTTCGACGAGACGGCGCAAAGCCTGGATGGGATCACCGGCAACGCCGGGGTCTTTTCGACGGCACGGGACGTCGCCCGCTTCGCCGCGATGATCGCAAACGGCGGCGAGCTGGACGGAGTGCGCATCTTCCGTCCCGAAACGGTGCGCGAGTTCGCCCGGGCACAACCGGGGACCGGCACGCGGACGCTGGGGTGGGAGATCTTCTGCCGGGGCGAGCCGGTCCCTTCGAACCAGCGCTGCGACGATCCGTACGCCTTCGGCCACACCGGGTGGACGGGCACCTCGGTGTGGATCGATCCGGAGCGGGGGGTATGGGTGGTGCTGCTCACCAATCGCACCTACGAGACCCGTGCTCCCAGCCGGATCGCCGAGGTGCGGCGCGAGCTGTTCGACCGGGCGATGGGCGAGGCGCCGGAGCGCGGCTCTTCCCCGCGCGCCCGCTGAAGGGTGCTCGCCGGCCTCCCTCCCCGCCTGCTATATTGCCCGGGCACGCCGCTCCGGCTGCCACGCATCCCCCGCACCGCCACGCCGATGTCCCTGACCGACCGTCTCGCGCGCGACCGCGAACGCCACCTCGACGAACTGAAGGAGTGGCTCCGCATCCCCAGCGTCAGCGCCAAGTCCGAGCATCGCGACGACACCCGACGCGCCGCCGAGTGGCTGGTGGAGCGGATGGAGGAGGCGGGGCTGCAGCGGGCGGAGCTGATCCCGACCGCCGGGCACCCCGTCGTGATCGGGGAGTGGCGCGGGGCGGAAGGAGCGCCGACGCTGCTCGTCTACGGCCACTACGACGTGCAGCCGCCGGAGCCGCTGGACGAGTGGACCTCGCCGCCGTTCGAGCCGGAGGTGCGCGACGGAAGGCTCTACGCCCGCGGCTCGGTGGACGACAAGGGGCAGGTCTTTCTCCACCTCAAGGCGGTGGAGACGTACCTCGCCGAGCGGGGAAGCCTGCCGGTGAACCTGATCTTCGTGGTGGAGGGGGAGGAGGAGGTGGGCTCCCCCAACCTTGCCGCCTTTCTCCGGAAGAACCGGGAGCGCCTCCGCTGCGACGCGGTGCTGATCTCCGACACGGGAATGTTCGCCCCGGGGCTGCCGAGCATCACCGTCGGACTGCGGGGCCTCGCCTACATGGAGATCCGCGTGCGGGGTGCGCGCAGCGACCTGCACTCCGGCGAGTACGGCGGCGCGGTGGTGAACCCGGCGATGGTGCTGGCCCGCATCCTGGCCCAGCTCCACGACGAGCGGGGGCGGGTCACCATTCCCGGCTTCTACGACCGCGTGCGGGAGCTGAGCGACGAGGAGCGGGCGGCGATTCGCGCGCTCCCCTTCGACGAAGCGGAGCTGCGCGCGGAGGTGGAGGTTCCGGCGCTCGGCGGCGAAGCGGGCTTTGGCCCGCTGGAGCGGCTCTGGGCGAGGCCGACGCTGGAGGTGAACGGGCTCCTTTCCGGCTACACCGGCGAGGGGGCGAAGACCGTGCTTC